>JADFTK010000036.1 GCA_022560375.1 Patescibacteria group bacterium | reverse complement strand
GATCCTGGAGGCGCGCCGGACCATCTGCCCGGCGACGTCGTTGGCGGCCTCGTAGGCCGCCCATCCCGTCTTGAAGGCGACCCCGCTTCCACCGGTGATCGAGGTAAACCCCACCATCTCGGGACTTATAACTGAGGCACGAGACCAAGTTTTGATTATAGTCTTATCGCCTTGTTTTAGTTTGGACATCTTCTTCAGTAATTTCGGATCAGTAAATGGACCTTTTTTTAAACTTCGTGACATAAAATTGAATCTTTTTCGTAGTTATATATAAAATTTATTTCTTTCTTCTTTTAACGATATACTTATCAGATGCTTTACCCTTCTTTCTTGTTCTAACTCCCAAGGCCGGTTTACCCCATGGGGTTTTTGGATGCTTCAATCCAATCGGGGAGTGTCCTTCTCCACCACCGTGCGGATGGTCAACTGGATTCATTGATTTACCAGTTACGGTCGGGCGGATCCCCCGCCAACGCATACGTCCGGCTTTGCCTAACCTTTGATTTTCGTGGTCAACATTTGACACTTGTCCAATGGTAGCCATGCAATCCTTACTAAATAATCTTACCTCACCTGACGGCATTTTTACCTGAGCTGAGGTACCTTCAATAGACTGCACAATAGCCCCTGAACCTGCTGATCTGACAATCGTTCCTTTAGTCCTTGGGTATAATTCTAAGTCATGGATAGTTACCCCGACCGGAATTTTTGCCAATGGCAATCTGTTGCCGATATTTATTTCTACTTTATCTTTAGACGATACTACCGTATCACCAGTTTTCAATCCAAGAGGGGCGAGAATATATGATTTTTCTCCATCATCATACTGAATAAGGGTTATCCACGATGTTCTATTGGGATCGTACTCCAAACTCAAAACTTTTGCCGGCTCATTATATCTATCACGCTTACTGTCAATAATGCGATAAAATCTTTTATGCCCTCCCCCGCGGTGCCGCACAGTTATTTTACCCCTATTATTCCGCCCTGACATTCTACGCTTTTTAACAATCAATTTTTTCTCAGGTCTCTTTTTGGTCAACTCAGAATACGTGGCAATGGAGGCTTTGCGTCGTCCGGGAGTGGTTGGTTTGTATATCTTGATGGCCATAATTACTACAATCCTTCTTGAATTTCAATTTTCTTACCAGCTGGGAGAGTGATTACAGCTTTTTTCCATCTTTTTGTCGATCCATCTGTTTTACCGTATCTTACGTATTTCCCTTGAACGTTTATAATATTAACTTTTACCGGTACGATATCATACACCTTTTGAAAAGCTTTCCGAATCTCAATCTTATTTGTTTGCGTAGATACCTCAAATATATATTGGCCGTTCATTCTTAATGAAGATCCCTTTTCGGTTACTAGAGGTTTTATTAAAACTTTATAAGCGTCCCCAGTATCATCTTTTTTTGGTTTAGCTTTCGGTGCTTTTTTATCAGACTTTTTTGTCGTAGCCATCAATTTACCATCAGCCGTTACCACCGCTTGCTGCTCCACTTCTTTAGGAGCAGATTTTTTATTAGCAGCCTTAGGTTTGGCCTCATCCTTTGATGGCTCGGCTAGGCTAGTTTTTTTACGTTTTAGTCTGTCTAGTAAACCCATACTATGATAAATAAGTTTTCTTAATTATTTCCAAACTGTCTTTCGTAATTAATAAAAATTCGTGTTTTAGTATATCAACCGTATTTAAACTATTTGCTTGAATAGTAGTAACCGATGGGATGTTGCGCGCGGACTTTATTATATTCTGATCAACTTTTGATAATACTAATAATATCTTCTGTTTTAATTTAAGTTTATTTAATATCTTTAGCAAGCTATTAGTTTTAATGGCCGGCAATTCCAGCTTATCGATTATAATAATCTTTTTTTGTGCCGCTTTATCAGACATGGTCATCAGGAGCGCTTTTTTCTTAGAATTCTTATTCATCTTCAGACTAAAGTTATTGATGTTTCGAGGTCCAAAGGTAACACCACCGCCGATCCATATTGGCGATCGAATTGAGCCATGCCGAGCACGGCCAGTTCCTTTTTGACGCCAAGGTTTTCGTCCACCACCTCGGACTTCAGACCGATCCTTGGCATGAGCAATAGCCACCCTTTTATTGGCAAATTGAGTTCTAACAGCTTGCTGGACAAGATGTTCTTTGATGGCCACAGAAAATATTTTTGCCTCAAGCTGGATATCGCCAACTTCCTTGCCTTCCATATTGTACACTTTTGATTTAACCATATTACTTCGCCTTTTCCTGCTCAGGAGATTTAGCTATATCTTTCTTTACCTCATCCTTGGCATCTGCCTTGTCATTATTGTCTTTGGCAGGTATTTCTTTTACTTCCTTCTCGGGTGCTACTTCAGGCTTTTGGTCGGTATTCTTTTCCTGATCATCCGGCTGGACTATTGTCATGTCACCGGCACCAAATATTTCTAGCAATCCATGGCGTGCTCCTGGAACAGCTCCCTTGATATATAAAATATTATTATCACTATCAACCTCTATAATTTCTAGATCCTGTACTGTACTTTGCTTATTGCCCATTTGTCCGGCCATCCTAGTTCCTTTGAAAACCCTACCTGGGTCAGTGGCACCAATTGATCCGGGCATGCGGAGTTGGTCCTTATCACCATGAGAGCCTTTACCTCCAGCGAATCCATGACGTTTAACAACACCTTGGAATCCTTTACCTTTGGAGGTGCCAATAACTGATACTTTATCACCGGGCTGAAAAACTGCTGCAGTGATAGCATCTCCCCTTTTCAATTTTGGATCATCGTTAATTCTAAACTCTCTCAAACGACGTAAATTACTTAATCCTTTTAAATGCCCCAGCTGCGGCTTATTTATCCTTTTACTAGCTTGAAACCCAATTTGCACCGCGGTATACCCATCCTTCTCCATAGTTTTTAATTGGGTCACTACGCAAGGACCAGCTTCCACCGCTGTTACCGGAATAGCCCGACCCTCATCATTAAACCGTTGAGTCATTTCTATTTTTTTTCCTAAAATGAATTTCATATACTCGCCATGTGTTCTTTAACCAAAAAAAGCTGGTTTCACTGTTCGCCTCTGCCAGATATTGAATTTCGGCTAAAACCGCTCTTCATTGCTAGCAAATTGTTATCCAGGGATTATCGCGAACTGTGAGTCACTAACAATCTTCATCCCTGGAACCTATTTACCTTATTTAATTTTTTGTAATGCGCTACGAAAATCTCTACTACATTTTAACTTCGACATCCACTCCAGCTGGTAAATTCAAATTCATCATTGAATCAATCGTCTTCGGGGTAGGATTGATAATATCAATCAATCTCTTGTGAATTCTAATTTCGTATTGCTCCCTAGAATCCTTGTGCACAAAGGTAGATCTATTTACAGTATACTTCTTCTTTTCGGTAGGCAGAGGGATCGGGCCTTTTACGGTGGCTCCGGTCCTAATAGCTGTTTCCATAATTGTCCGAGTCGACTGATCAATTATTTTGTGATCATAGGCTCGAATACGAATTCTAACTCTTTGTTGAACCTCCTCATCGGCAGCCTTTGTCTCCTCAGGTTTATTTTCTTCAACCGAACTATTTAGTATTTTTGGCATAAACTTTTAGGAACAAGAAAATTCCAGACTGACTGGAATTTTCAAGTATTTTACTTTATTATTTTTGCCACTACGCCTGCGCCAACCGTATGACCACCTTCTCTGATGGCAAACCTCTGTTTTTCTTCAAGGGCGATAGGCACGATTAATTTAACTTTCAGCTTGACTGTATCTCCAGGCATCACCATCTCTGTACCTTCGGGTAATATTACTTCACCAGTTACATCAGTGGTGCGCATGTAAAACTGAGGCTTATACCCTTTGAAAAATGGGGTGTGTCGTCCGCCTTCTTCTTTACTCAGGATATATATTTCACTTTCAAATTCAGTGTGTGGGGTAACTGTCCCCGGCTTGGCCAGCACCTGGCCACGTTCCACCTCATCTTTTTTGGTACCTCGCAATAATATTCCTGCATTATCACCAGCCCGAGCATCATCCAGTTGCTTATTAAACATCTCCACACCTGTGATAACTGTCTTCTGCGTATCTCTTATACCCACTATTTCAATTTCCTCATTTATTTTAGCAATGCCTCTCTCGACCCTGCCGGTAACAACTGTACCGCGTCCTTCAATGGAAAAAATGTCTTCCACCGGCATAAGAAACGGTTTGTCGATATCCCGTACTGGCTCAGGAATATTTTCATCCAAAGCTTTTATCAGTTCCATGATAGTTTCTTGACTTTTCTCATCACCTTCAAGAGCTTTTAGCGCAGAACCCTTAATGATAGGTACGGTGTCTCCAGGATATTCATACTTAGTTAGCAAGTCACGTATCTCTACCTCTACCAGGTCAATAAGCTCCTTGTCATCAACCATATCTACTTTATTCAGATATACCACGATATAAGGAACGCCAACCTGTCGCGCCAATAAAATATGCTCCCTGGTCTGAGGCATAGGTCCATCAGCTGCGGATACCACTAATATAGCACCGTCCATTTGAGCCGCACCAGTAATCATATTTTTTACATAATCCGCGTGTCCAGGACAATCAATATGAGCGTAGTGCCTTTTTTCTGACTCATATTCAACGTGAGATGTGGCAATGGTAATGCCACGTTCCTTTTCTTCAGGGGCATTGTCAATTTGGTCAACTGATTTATCTTGGGCTATCATGCCTTTAGCTGACAATGTCTTCAGTATAGCGGCTGTAAGCGTTGTTTTTCCATGGTCAACGTGACCAATAGTGCCAACGTTAACATGTGGTTTAGATCGATCAAATTTTTCGGCCATAAATGTATTCTTCCTTAATTATACTTTAATTATATTGATTAATTTGTATTATCGATTATAGCAATCATTGCAAATAATTGCAAGATGCAATATTTAAATGATTTATTATTTAAGTTATTCGCCGAAAGCTATATGGCCTATCGTTTAAATAGCCTCTAACATAGCTAGTTATTCAGCAATCCTCTTTAATTTGTTAATATAGGGCAATAATTTTATGTTATCCCCAATGATTGTGGATAATTACAACAGTTCAAAGTAGTTTACAATTTCATCAAACATTTGTCCACCCCCGCTGATGCTGTATATTTTCTCTTGATATTTTACTAAGACAACAGTATATATCGATCCGTCTTTAGAATTACTTCCTACTAATTTCTGTGCGGATGTGCCATTTAAATCAATGGTGGTTTCCTCTGTTATCGAGATGGAATGGCGCACTATTCCTTCCAGAGATTCAGGCATGACACTAATACTCACACCTTCGGTATCTCCAGACAACCCTACTGAAAAAATTTCATCAGCCCCTTCACCGGAAGTATTAGTCTCTACTGACCAACTACCAGGATATTGAATTTGAAAACTATAATCTTCGCTTTGGAAAGTTTTAAGTTGGGGATTACTGTCTTCCGAGCTTCTATTAATTATAATTTCTGGTGGACTGGAATAGTCTTCGTCAATGTTAGAGACCACCCAAAGATAATAAATACCCATCAACATAATCACCACCACAACTAATACAATGCCACTCCAGAATTGATTCTTCTTTAAATCATTTCCCCCATCCATATATACTATTTACTTTTTAGGGTTGCTTGATACTTTTTCATCATCACCAATAATTTTTTCAACAACATTTTTTGGCACCTGCAGATAAAGAGCAAATTCCATCGAGTACGAAGCCCTACCTTGTGACATCGATCGCAGCTGTGTGGCATAGCCAAACATTTCTGCTAACGGAACTTCAGCATCAATTACTTTCATTGTAGCACGATCCCGCATTTCTTGAATAGTAGCTCTCTTCGAGTTTAGGTCGCCAATGACATCACCCATAAACTTTTCGGGAGTTACTACCTCCACTTGCATAATAGGCTCGAGTAAAGCTAGGCCAGCTTTCTTAGTGGCTGCTTGCAAGGCCATAGATCCAGCAATCTTAAAAGCGGCTTCAGAGGAATCAACTTCATGATAAGAACCGTCAAGCAAAGTGACTTTAATATCGATGAGAGGATAGTGTGCCAGAACACCTTTGTCCAAAGCTCCTTTGACACCTTTTTCAATAGGCAGAATATATTCCTGGGGAATATTTCCTCCTTTGACTTCATTCACAAATTCAAATCCCTCACCACGCTCTCTTGGCTCTACCCGAATGACGCAATGGCCATATTGACCTCGACCGCCGGACTGCCTGATATATTTTGCTTCAGCCTCAGCAATTTTTGTAATGGTTTCTTTGTAGGCTACCTGGGGACGACCGACAGTTGCTTCTACCTTAAACTCACGTTTCATCCGGTCAACAATTATTTCCAAATGTAATTCCCCCATACCAGAAATAATAGTCTGGTTCACTTCCTCATCCGTGTGAACCTTAAATGTTGGATCCTCTTCAGTCAATTTTGACAGGGCCATGCCCATTCTTTCTTGGTCAGCTTTTGTTTTAGGCTCGATAGCCACGGAAATAACCGGATCAGGAAAATCAATTGATTCTAGAATGATGGGGTGCTCCGGATCACACAAGGTATCGCCGGTAGTTGTTTGCTTCAAACCGACCGCGGCGGCAATATCACCAGCATACACTTCCTGGACATCCTCACGATGATTAGCATGCAACCTGACTATACGTCCAATCCTTTCTTTGCGCCCGGTGGTCATATTCATTAGATACGATCCTGCTTCAATAGTGCCTGAATAAACGCGGAAAAATGCCAGAGTACCCACATAAGGATCCGTAGCAACTTTGAAAGCTAAAGAAGCCATCGGAGCCTCATCTGATACTTCTCTGGTGCCTTCATCTCCATTAGGTAATTTTCCTTTAACAGGCGGGATATCAAGAGGTGAAGGCAAATAATCAATAACAGCATCAAGCAGTGGCTGGACACCCTTATTTTTTAAGGCTGAGCCAACTAAAATCGGCATAATCTTCTTTTCAATTGTTGCTTTTCTTAACACCCTTTTGAGATCCTCCAAAGATGGTTCTTCGCCAGCTAAGTATTTCTCTAGCAGTGCATCATCCTGCTCAGCAATTTTTTCTATCAAGTCATGTCGATATTTTTCAACCTTCTCCTTCATGTCCTCGGGGATGGGCACCTCCTCTATTTCTTTACCGGTGTCATCTTTATGAACAATTGCTTTTTGTTCCAACAAATCAATAATGCCTAAAAATTTATCTTCGGCACCTATCGGTAGCTGGATAGGTATCGCCTTCGGAGTGAGTCTCTCCAAAATTGCCTCAACATCAGCATAAAAATCAGCTCCGGTGCGATCCATTTTATTAATAAAACCCATTAAGGGTACACCAAACTTTTCTGCCTGATGAAATACAGTTTCCGATTGGGGCTCGACACCAGCCACTCCATCAAACACGATAAAACCGCCATCCAACACACGCAATGAACGCTGTACCTCAACTGTAAAATCAATATGCCCAGGCGTATCAATAATATTTATTCTGTGATCCTTCCAAATACAAGTGGTAGCAGCAGCAGTAATGGTTATACCTCTTTCTTTTTCCTGTTCCATCCAGTCCATTTCGGCCTCACCTTCATGTACCTCACCAATTTTATGTTTTTTACCTGTAAAATAAAGCACCCGCTCGGTAACGGTTGTCTTGCCTGCGTCTATGTGGGCAATTATCCCAATATTACGCGTTTTTCCTAAAGGATATTCTCTGGGCATTTTTTTAGTTAATAATTTTTTATCTAAAATTAATCTTAAGTATTAATTAAGACTTCGTAGGACTCATTAACATTATCTGCGGGCGAAGTGAGCAAAAGCGCGATTGGCCTCAGCCATTCTATGAACATCTTCTCTTTTCTTCATGGCCTCTCCCTGCTTACTTGCCGCATCCATTAATTCTTGAGCTAGTTTCTCTCTCATGGGCTTGCCCTTGCGTTTCTTAGAGGCTCCAATTATCCAGCGCAAGGCCAGGGTGAGTTTACGATCTCCTTTTACCTCGATAGGTATCTGATAGTTAGCTCCGCCTATCCGGCGGGATTTTACCTCCAGTATAGGTGAAACATTTTTAATAGCTTGTTCAAAGACCGTTATAGGTTCTTGCTTGGTTTTATCTTTGATAATGTCGAGGGCTCCATATAATATTTTTTGGGCAGTAACTTTTTTGCCGCGTTCCATTAATAAATTAATAAACTTGGCCACAACTAAATTATCATACACCGGATCAGCATCTATTTTTCTTTTGGGAGCTCGCTTACCTCTCATAATATTACTTTTTTTCTGCTTTAGTGCCATATAAACTCCTGCTTTGCTTCCGATCAGTCACGCCTTGGGTATCATAAACTCCCCGTACAATATGATAACGCACACCTGGTAAATCCTTTACACGTCCACCACGTATTAATACTATAGAGTGTTCTTGCAAATTATGGCCAATACCAGGAATATAAGCTGTTACCTCCATACCATTGGAAAGCCTGACACGAGCAATTTTACGTAGTGCCGAGTTAGGTTTCTTGGGAGTAACGGTAGTCACTTTCACACAAACACCTCTCTTAAATGGAGAGCCTTTTGGCAGATTAGTCCGGCGGCGGCGAATAGTATTCAAAACTGGCTCCAGAGCTGGTGTTTTGGATTTCTTTTTAATAACTTTTCTGCCTTTACGGACGAGTTGGTTAATACTTGGCATAAACTATATTTGTGGGTAATAAAAAAGTATCTTGCAGCGATACTTCGTGAGTAACATTACAATAACATTTACTAAAAAATTTGTCAAACATCTCCGTGGTCAGCCAAAAATCCTTAAGGCAACATTATATAAAGTCTGGAACATAGAAAAAAATATGGAACCGCCAAATATTACAACAAACAGTAATAACCATGGACCATAGCGCTGTACAGGATCAAGAAAATGATGATAGCTCTGAGGAACTACTGCATATAGTAATTTAGAGCCATCCAGAGGGGGGATTGGAATGAAGTTAAATATAGCCAATATAAAATTGATATATATGAGGACTCCCAAGAAAGTAATGAGTAGATTGTCTCCACTAACTAGATCATTTAGTAAAACAATTTTTAATAAAAAACCAAATATTAAAAAACTTATAATATTTGTAGCCGGCCCAGCTAAAGATATTATTACCGGCCCCCATCGTGGATTCCTTAAGTTATACGGATTAAATGGCACTGGCCGGCCCCAGCCAAATCCTGCTAATAAAAGGACGATGAATCCAATCGGATCAATATGTGATATGGGATTTAGCGTGAGCCTACCCTGGGATTTGGCAGTATTATCACCCAATAAATAGGCGGCGTAGGCATGAGAAAACTCATGGACAGTGATGGCATACACAATACCTAGTAACCAAACTATTAGTAATTGAGGACTGGAGAGAAGTTGGAACAGCATATTAATTTATGGTGCTTGACCCGAATTATTAAATGAGGTAGGCTAATTATAACAAAAAATAAATAGTTTTTCAATATTATGGCAAAAGTCTGTGAAATTTGTGGCCGCGGCGCACTCTCTGGTCAGTCAAGGAGTCATTCCCGTGTCGCCACAAAGAAAAAACAAAATGTAAACTTACAAAAAACTCTTTTAAATAATAAAAGAGTCAAAGCTTGTGCCCGCTGCATAAGGTCACAAAGTAAACTGGCCATGGTTTAGATAACACCATATTACCCCGCAGACACCTCCGTTGGAGGTTTTTTGTTTGTCTTGCCTTTAGAGTAAACTTCATGATAACATTCATTAATTAAATAATGCTCATTAAAATAACAAAAGTGAGGTAAATCATGGCTCGGAAAATAAGAATAGATTATACCCGAAAAATATTTCGCCTAACGTTTAGGATATACGAAGTTACGACGGAATGGAAGCGGTAAAATTGTGCGGAGCACACCGCCGAAATGAAGAAACAATTTGGGGATTTTTTACAGAAAAATACTAGATAATCGCCGTTAGGCGTCCCAAACGAAGTGAGAGCCTGCAAGGCGTGGTCGAGGAGTTTTGAAAAAACTCCGAAGAAGTCATAAAATGGGCTCCGTTAGAACTTAATAATTTTATATTCTCCAACTCCAAGATTATAAACTTCTGTTTCACCAACTTTTTTCATTCCTTGACCCTCATGAATATGACTACAGAA
Source organism: Patescibacteria group bacterium (assembly GCA_022560375.1). GTDB lineage: Bacteria > Patescibacteriota > Patescibacteriia > UBA10025 > JAHIVO01 > JADFTK01. The sequence goes on along the minus strand of JADFTK010000036.1, from coordinate 1,899 downwards.
AACATATTTAGGCGATTTAGATTTTATGTATTGTAAAATGGTTTGACTTCCTGCGTGTTTGCCTTGCCAATGTTTTGGAGCAAATTTCGCAGTAACTTTATCTAAAAATCCATAAGGCGGTTGATGACAAACTAAAATATCAAGAGAATTAAACCATCGCAAAACTTGTTTTGCTTTATCAGTTTCTTTCTTGGCTTTAGCCAATCTATCTTTATAATCAGATGGTTTAAATTCTCTAACCCAATTGGTATCAACAAAATATTCTAAACCGCCGATTCTAATTCCTTCAAAATTTACAACACGATTATTTATCACACGAACATCAGGCATAGCATTCAAGTCATTTGATAAATAAGGCAAGGCAACACCAATTTTTCTGGATTGTTTTCTTGTATCATAATTTGAAGATTCTACATTCCCGAAAATTGTAAAAATGGGGGCGAACCTGCGAAGATATTTTACAATCTTCATTGTGGAAGTGTAAGCTTCCATAAATGCTTTCTTTTTTTGAGCAGGAGTATATTCAATTTCTTCAAGCCCTTGTTTTTTTCGCTCTATATTATCAAAAGCCATTTTACGCTTAAGGTTAGCATTACCTAAATCACCCGTTAGTAAAATCAAATCTATATCAGACAAAGGAACTTGTTTGATTTTGTCTAAACTTCCATGAGGGTCACCAATTGCACATATTCTCATACTAAATTGAAACAGAAGTTGTTATATAAAATTAACTTTTTTAGGAGTTCATTTTATGATTGAAACTAACATAAGGATGAAAAGAAGTCGTTTAAGTTCGGAGCGAAGCGGAGAACATTAAACAATGTAGGAGAACAACGAATTTTGCTTGGTAAAATAGCCGAAGGCGGTTCGTTGTGAACCGTTTAATTCCTGTTAAACGCCTTCTGCCCTCACGAAGTGAGCTGGCAGGTTGGAGTGAGCGAAGTGAACAGAGAAGTTGCTATTAGAAAATATTATAAACATTTACTATAATACATCATTTATGAAAGTTGCAGTCATTGGACCTATTTGTAAAGACAAAAACATTGTCGGTAAAAATATTTTTGAGCAAATTGGAGGGATACCCTACTATACCGGAAATGCTTTATTTTTTCTAGGGGCAAGTGTATCAATATATGGTTCGTCAGCTCTTGCAAGGAATGAAATAGAGAAATCCTTTGCATGTGAAAAACTTTTACAGATACATTCTCGGCATACCATTAAATTTATTAATTCCTATCTGAAAGAAGATTCGGATGTTCGGACCCAAGGAATATATGATTTTGGATATAATGCTATTACGCTTGACGATCTGAAGGATATTGGCGATTTTGATTATATCATATTAGGCCCATTGCTTCATAATAATATTTCAAGGCACCTTATAGAGCAACTTGCCAGTATTGGACTAAAAATTGTATTAGCCTCCCAAGGCCTTATTAGATATGTTATGAATAATCAGATAATTTGGAAGCACCCGGAAAATGTTCTTAATGTGTTATCCTATTGCGATTTTTTGTTTTTGAATGAAGTCGAACTTAAATATATTACCAATACTGAGCATACAGTTGACGGAATAGATTTTTTATTAAAGAATGGTGCGAAGAATATTATTGTTACTCAAGGGTTAAAAGGATCAGTAGTTTGTATAAAAAGCAAGAACTATAAAATTAAACCTTTTCCTGCCCATAGATTGGCTGATGTTACCGGAGCGGGAGATTCGTACATGGCAGGGTTTGTTAGAGCCCTCGAGCTGTTTGATGATCCTCTAAAACAAGGAGAATTTGCTGCAATGATCGCAACAATGTCAATTGAAGAGAAAGGTCCATTCCATCACACAGCGAAGGATGTCTATAAACGACTAGGGTGGTAAAAAAAATTCTAATAGCAATTTTGTATAAC
>JADFTK010000035.1 GCA_022560375.1 Patescibacteria group bacterium | reverse complement strand
AGTGAACCTCCGTATCATTATTGAGAGTCACAATATACTTTATATCTTGGTTATGCAATGCTTGGCGAATGCCAATATTATTTCCCTCGGCAAATCCGTAATTTTTCTTATTCCGAATTATCAAGGCACTTGGATAATTCAATTCTACAAATTCAACTGATTCGTCAGTTGAACCATTATCAACAAATAACACATGAAAATTTCTAAATGTTTGCTTATAAACAGAACGCAAGCATATATCTAAGTGCTCGCGCCCATTCCAGTTAAGAATTATTACCGCTGTGTCAATCATGACTAATAATTATAGAATTAACGTAACTCTGGAATCACTAGATTATTTACTTAAGCCGTTCAATTATAACAAAAGTGCCACTAAACAAAAAGCGTCAATATAATTGAACGCTTTTTGTTTTTTAAATTCTCCGAATACGTTGGTTAATCATTAACCACAAGTACCTAGAGGTTCTTTATCACCTGATCTTCCATCTCCAGCTATCCAGAAATAAGTACCACTTGGTGATTCTAGACCTGCGTAAAGCAAGAAACCAGCGTTATCTATGCCACCAACCGTACAAGTGCTATAATTGTATATTAATAGACCTGCATTCGTTTGATCTACTAGAGCTTTACTGATGTAGTCATTATACACGGGATTATTACCCTCTGTTTGATCAAAAATACCATCACCTGTGCCAGCTGAAGAATCAGGGCCGGCAGGATATTTCGTCTTATTATCATCAGCATAGAGAACCAAAGCGGTCTTCAGCTGAGATAGGTCAGATTTTCTAGTTGCGTCACGTGCTTTCTCACGAGCACCATTCAGGGCGACTAATCCAATTGTGGCCAAAATACCGATAATGGCAATAACCACCAATAACTCAATAAGTGTAAAACCTTTCTTTTTCATTTCGTCACCCCCTTTCTTTAGTATCAAGAAAAATGTGTAATCAATCGCACTGTACCATAGACACAGATCGCGGATCCGCATGATCCGTGCTTCAAATTCACGATGCCATTATATTACTAAATTCCTTCTTGAAAGATTAATATAAGCAAAAGAACAATCATTTAACTACTTTGCATATTACCATAATATCATAAAATCACACAAATGTCAATGAAAAATCCAATAAATTTAGCTAATATTAGCCAAAAAGGTAATACTAAATCGCACTAGTCAGATTGTAAAGAGGTAATATAATGGCGGAGACTAAGAAACCTACGGACACTCCCAATATTATCATAATGAGCGGTTCAATGGCTGTAGAAAAGTTAGCCAGGTGGTTTTCCAGCTCTCGCTGATAAAAATCCGCAACTTTTATTAATATTTTATCTAACTGCCCTGATTGTTCACCGACACTCATCATTTGCGACAACATCAATGGCACATATTTACTCTTAAGAAATTCCGTAGTAATAGAGCCTCCCCCTTCCACTTTTTTAATAGTCGCCCTGGTTAGATCGCGATACATAGTATTACCAACTACGTCAGCCACTATATCCAACGACTTGGTTAAGGGTACCCCGGAAGAGAGTAAGGTGGATAAAGAACGTGACAGACGCGCCAAGTATAACATATTAAATAATTTTCCTACCAGCGGCGCTCGTATTTTAAGTATATCAAATTTTCGGCGCCCAATTTCGGTTTTTATAATCGCCCGAATACCAAAGGCTATGCCGACTAATATTAAAATTATTAACCACCAATAGCCTATCAGAATATCACTCATGCCTATAAAAATTATAGTGGTAATAGGCAGCTCCACATCAGTATCTTCAAAAATACTGGTTATCTGGGGCAAGACAAACATCATCATTAAAGCACCAACCATTACTAGTGAAGAAAAAATAAAAGCAGGATATATAAGCGCGCCCCTAGTTTTTGATTTCATATCATAATCCTTTTCCTCCTGATTGGCTAAATAATCCAGGATTTCATCAAGCCGGCCCGTAGTTTCCGCTGAACGGACCATTTGAATAAAAAAATTCCCAAATACCCTGGGATATTTTCCCAGAGCTTGTGAAAGTTTAGCTCCGCCATCTACTTCATCCGCCACATCGGATAAAATAGTCTTCAGCCGAACATTGTCAGTTTGCCTGACCAGCACTTTGAGCGCCTTGACAATCGGCACACTGGAAGTAATCATAACTGACAATTGTCTCGAAAAAATTACGATGTCTTTCGTTGTTACTCCGGTGCCCAATGAAAACTTACCCAAGAAATTTCTTTTTTTTCTTTCTTTCAAAGAAACGATAAATAAACGTTTATCGCGCAGCATACCATAGGCGATATTCTCTGAGGGTGCAACTACTACACCTGAGACGACTTCACCTGACTGGTCTCTTGCTTTGTAACTAAATTCGGGCATTTTTATTTACTTATCTAAAACTATATCTACTCTTTACCGATTAAACCCTTTATTTTCTTCACTACTTCCGAGGGCATGAAATGGGCTTTAATTAAATAATCAACCGCCCCTAAATCTAAACCTTTTTGCACATCATCTCTTTGGCCTAAGTTAGTCAACAGTATCACGGGAATGTCTTTGGTGGCCGGATCACCTTTCAGATTCTTTAAAACGTCAAAGCCGCTCATTTTAGGCAGTACAATATCCAGCAATACTACATCCGGATGGCTATTTTTAGCCAAGCTTAAACCTTTTTCCCCGTCTTCAGCATGTTCAACCTCAAAATTCTCCAAATTAAGCTTGGTGACATACATGCCCGCTAAGAATAGATCATCCTCGACTAGTAAAATTTTTAGTTTAGGCTTATTTGATTCTGTCATAATAAATTTTTTTAATTATTTAATATATTAATCTCTGGTGGCGCTGAGCACTTCTTGAAGAGAAGTTTTTCTTTCCAGCGCTTTCATAATTCCGTCTTGCGCCATACTCAGCATGTTCTGGCCACTGGCGGCCTTACGAATTGCGTCAATGGTAGGATTGGATACTATAACACTTTTTAATGACTCATCTATTTCCAAAATCTCATTAATAAGAATTCTGCCTTTGTAGCCGGAATTTTCGCAACGGACACACCCCTTGCCTTCATACAGGGTCAGCTTATCCTGTTTATCTTTCCCTAATCGGTTCTTGAAAACTTCCGGAGAAATGCCAGCCATCAATTTATCTACCTCTTTTTGCACGGATTCAGGGAGCTCTACTTCTGCCTGGCAATGTTGGCATAAACGCCGGACTAGCCTTTGGCCTACCACGGTAGTTAATGAGGCGGTTATTAGAAAAGGTTCAATATTCATATCAATCAAACGTGGTACCGCTCCAAAAGAATCATTAGTGTGCAAAGTGGATAATACGAGATGGCCTGTTAAAGAAGCCTGAACTGCCAACTGAGCAGTTTCATTATCACGAATTTCTCCAACCATGATAATATCTGGATCCTGCCGCAATATAGAACGCAAACCGGCGGCAAAGGATAATCCCACATCAGCATTTATCTGTGATTGGTTTATGCCATCGATGTAATACTCGACAGGATCTTCAAGGGTAATGATATTAATAGCCTCGTCATTTAATATGGTCAGCAAGGCTGATAGAGTGGTTGATTTACCCGAACCAGTTGGACCGGTTAAAAGAATCATGCCCACAGTTTTCTGAACGACTCTTTTCATGATTTCCAATCCCCGCCCTTCAAATCCTAGCTTTTCCAAATCCAATACCACCGCCGCTCTGTCTAAAATACGCATTACCACTTTCTCATTATTATATAAAGGCAGAGTGGAAACACGATAGTCAATAATCCGACCCTCCCATTCTGTCCGGAACCTACCATCCTGAGGCACCCGAGTTTCATCAAGCTTTAAATTACATAATACTTTTATGCGTGCCACGATGGCCGAATGGACGTAACGCGGTAACACTAAAGATGTGTGTAATACCCCATCTACTCTATAGCGGACTCTGGTTTCATTCTCCACCGGCTCAATATGTATGTCAGAGGCATTTCCCTCCACCGCATGTTTGATAATTACATTGACCATTTTGGAAACTGGCGCGCTCTTAACCACCTCTTCCATACCTTTTTCCTGAGAAAGGAGTTTGTCCAGATCCCTTTCTTCTTTATCATCGGTCCCCGCTAAAGCCTCTTCAACTTCCGCACCCAAGGTCGCATATTGCTTGATAGAATAGCGGAAACCGCTATTAGAAATAATGAAATATTTTAGTTTAAACTTATTTTCTCTAGCAATAAATTCAATAGCTTCAATTGCTTTGAAATCCCCGGGATTAACCAAAGCTACGCTAACATCGTTATCACTTTTTTCAAAGGCTACCACGTGGTAATTTTCCGCGAGTTCTCTTGGTATCAAATTAAGCACCGACTGCGAAATATTTTTACCAAATAAATCAATATAAGGAACTCCCAACGCTTTAGACTTTGCCTTAGCCAAATCCTCCTCGGGAACTATATCTTTTTGGATAATTAGTGAAGTCAACTCGGCCTCATCCTGAGTTTGCTGCCGTAGTTCCGCTAATTTATCTGCCGGCACTAAACCATCCTCAACCAATACATTGAATAATGTTTTTCTCTCAATTTGTTGTGAAGGTGAAATTGTCATATTTTATTAAAATGGTTCAAAGGGATTACTATTATAAGGCACAGAAAGTATATTGCTCGATGATTCATTGTCACTGCTGTCCACACTGGTGACTGTGTAATAATACTCCGAGTTTGTATTTACATCTCGGTCAATAAAAAAATATGTATCAGAGCTGTTACTGCCACCAAGCTCTGAACCCTCAGCAATAAGAGATCCCAGTATGCCTTTGACGGAAGAACGATAAATGCGTACTGATACTTGATCACTCCTACTGGGGTTTTTCCACGAAACTTCTATTGTTTTATCGTCCAAGCTGGTAACTTTTACCTCAGCTGGTGGATCAGGCGGCAGATTGTCGGTAGGCACGCCACTGGACTGCAATATATTAGTTGACTCATCACCATTGGCATTGACATTCCTGACCAGATAATAATAAGGCTGTTTATTCTCTAGACCATCATCCTGATAACTCAAGAGCTTCTGATCCCCTGAGTTTTCTATGGTGGCAACTACTTTACCTAAAGCATTTAGTGACTCAGATCTATAAATAACAGTTTTAGTATAATTAACAAAGTCAGGAGTCTGCCAGCTTATAATTAATTTCTGCCCTACCGCCGGGTTATTAACTGATATATTATCTGGGGATAAGGGGATTTGAGGATCTAATATAATGGCCTCGTACTGTTCCGTGAACCCCTCATACTGATCCTTGGCTAATCCAAATAATTGAGCATCTTGAAATATGGTCTCATCAAAGGATGATATGGAGAGTGGTTTTGGTGAATCGATAGCTGCGGAATCGACTAGATTATTAGATTCAGCAGGTGTTTTATAAAACTGTAAATAAACTACGGAACCTCCCACTACCACCACAAAAACAAGGAGTATCAACAAGATTTTTATTTTTTTGGTAAATCCGACTTTTTTTACTAGCATATAATCACGCTTATTGATAGAAAAGGGTTAAATTCAAAGAATAGTTCTGGGTACCTGGTGAATATGACAATGAGGTTAGCTCTAGTAATGGCAGATTGCCGCTTAATTTGTCTAAGAAATCTTTCATCAAGAAATAACTATTAATGCCACTTATAGACATAGTGATATTTAATGATTTAATAGACTGATCAGTCCCCTCTGAACCATCAACGGTCAGCGGCCCACTTTCCAGCTTGGCTAAATTAAGCTGGTTTGATTCTACAAAATTCTTTAATTCAATCATAAGTTGTGGAATTTCCGATTTTTGGGGCAGAACATACTGCAGCTGTTTTAATTGATCAGAAGTAACTGATTCATATTTTTTATTTAAATCATCGAGAGACTGTAGAGTACGTTGTCGGCTATCTAATATAGCTAGCCGACTACTCAAATCAACCACGCCAATTTCCTGGATATCTGCCACCCGTTCTTTGATAAATATATAATAGCCACTCCCGAGAATTATTAACACCATCACGATGACAATCATCATGTAATACCTACTGAATATATATTTAAATCTTCGTTTTATTAATTGAGGTTCCATAAATTATTTAGGAAAATAGAAAATATTTGATAATACTGTTAAATCAATGGTGAACTGCACTCCTCTATCAGATATCACTTCCGTTACCTCAGCCACTGGTTGGCTAGTTTCAACGGAGCCCAAAAAGGATATATTCGAAACCGTTACTTGGCTCACAAAACCGCTAGCCTTATTTAGTACCATCAGCTGTTTAATAGCTGACTCATAATTTTTCCCAATCGCCGAAAGTTTGATGGATCCGTTCACATCAGCCGCCATCGAGGTTAGGTATACCTCAGGAATAATATTCTCCTCAAGCTGGCTAAAAACTCTGGACCAGTAAACGTGCTTATCTAAAAGCGTTCGTACATTACTAATTTTTTCATCCAGCTCCCTGGCATTATCTCTGATATCCTGGTGTGAATTAATTCGAATATTAAAAAGTTCAATATCATTATCAATCTTATTAATTTCTGTGGTTATATTATCGTAGTACCAGTTTGTCCAAAGCCATCCGCCAAACACCACACCAGCGGCCAGCACCATGAACATCACTAAATACAATATTCTAGGAATTGATATTTCCTGCTCCAGAGCATCCTCCGGAACCAAATTAACCTCCCAGTCCAATCCAGACTGTTTACCTGGACCATTGTTAGTCCCCTGTTTACCCCCCTTTTCAGTATCAGTCATGCCCTGATCAAACATTCGTTTCCAAAAATTTTTCAACCACCCCATGATACTAATCTTCTCCTTCACTTTAGGTTCTTCTTCCTTGCGAGGAGGAGGAGGTGGTGGGGTAGGTGCTTCTTGTACGGTTTCTTTTTTATCTACTTTGGTTGGCGGAGACGGTGGAACAGGTACCTCTTCTTTTTTATCTACCACTGGCAAGGTTGGTGCAGGCGGTGTAGGTTTAGGAATAATCGGTGGAGGTGGAGACGGTGGAACAGGTAACGAAGCGTGTTTGTCAATTTTTTTATCTTCAATTCTATTTTGATGGGGAACAATCTCAGATCTCTGTAAAGGAGACGGTTTCAATAATTCCTCTTTTAAAGGTCCAATATATTTTGTTTCATATTGAAATTTTGGCTGTTTTTCTGGCAGCCTCTTTTTCTCTGCTACTGCTTCATTATTTTCAGGCTGTTCCACAATTTTCTGCTTTGCTCCAAAAAGTCTTTGCAGCCAAAGCGAAAATTTCTGCCAGACAGAAATTCCTGGCTTTTTTTTCTTTCCCTCTTCCAGAGATTTGACGTGAGTAGTAACTTTTATAACGTCGCCATTGCGCTTTTTACCCATTGGCTGAGGTAGCACTGATTCAGATTTGACCGCCTTGTATTTTGGGTATTTATCTGAGGGAAGTGGAGGCGGGTCAGGCAACTTTGGTGTACGCGGCTCAGTATCTACTCCATGCTTGGATTCTATAATAGTTTTCTTATTACTACCAAACAACCCACCAAAAAATCTGCCCCTGTCCTTGGTAACGTCCACGGTTTTTTTATCTTCTTTAGGCACATAATCCACAACTTGTTTTACTTTAGCTGGTGCGGATTTTTTATATATAATTTTCTGCTCAAGAATTACCTTTTTCTCCCGTAAAATAATATCCTGCTCATCACCAGACAATTTTTGTTTTGGCTTAGCGAAGGCTTCCTTGAAAAACGTTAAAACGCCCGCCCGCTTCACGCCAGGCTTCTTTGACTTGACTTTAGCAGGGCCGGTCATGGTAATATGCTCCGTCACCTCACTTTTCTGGTTTTTTATTTTTGGTTTTTCCTCCGATGGGAGGAGGTTAATTGCCATAATTAAATTTTATTTTTTGTTTTGCGATCGTTATAGGCTAATATAAAAAGAACCCTAATTTTCTGGTCTAACTTATATTAAACAGCGCTGTATTTTATTTGATTTTTTATATTTAGTATATATATTGTAGCACATTTAAAAAATAAAGTCAACCCCTACCATAATATCTTTATATTAAATATAGATAAAAAATGAGTAGCTGAGTACCACCCCTTATTCATATAATTACGATAGTAGCTATTTGCTAAATTTCTCTCATGGCTAAGCCAATGGCCACCGATAAACGAGGTCCCAACTCTTTTAATAGTGAGTCTAGCTCCACCGGGTGGGATACCCTGGCCCAGGGATCACCAACAAAAGAATTTATATTAAAAATATTTTGGATGTGGTTGGTCAGATTCGCTAAAAAAGCTGACCCTCCAGTCAGGATGACTTTGGTAATCGGCTTTTTATTTTGGGATTGGTAAATATTAATAATGTAGCGAATTTCATTTACAATAGAATTAATCACTAGGCTAATAGGGCGAGGCAATTTTTCTAAAGTCTCCTCATTCATTGATAAGCCCATGTCTCTTTTAAATTGCTCGGCCTGCTCTTCGGTAAGTCCCATAATTTCAGTCAGCGCCTTGGTGATAGTTTGGCCTCCGGTATCAATACTGCGATTCAGTATGGGCACTCCATCGAAATAGATAATGATGCTAGTTGCTTGGCTGCCAATATCAATTACCATGATTGGGTTATGGTCATTACCGACTAATGACCGTTCAATGGCAAATGACTCGGTCTCCAGCCCCACTAGTCTCAATCCGACGTCTTTAAAAAGTTCGACGTAGTTATTAACTAAATTCTTTGGAGCAGCCGTCAGTAGCACCTTTATATTTCCCTTTAGCTGATCGTCTTTGCCTTTAACTTTCTTCTTCTCTTTTTCATCTTTTACCTCCTGCTGTGACTGTAATATATCCTCATGCTTCTCATCCTTTTTGTCTTTTTTGCCTTTATCCTTATCATCATTTACCTCTGCGGTGGAATCCTGTAATACCTCCCAGTCAAGAATCATTTCCTCAAGGGGGATGGGCACAAACTTCTTGGCTTCCCAGCGCACCGCGGAAATCAAATCCTTTTTACTCATGGCCGGTAAACTAATAATAGAACTAAAAACACTAAAGCTAGGCAGAGCGGCCACTGCATTTTCCGTTGATACTTTGGCCTCCTTTATCAACTCTTTTAAATGAGAAGCTACTTCTTTTCTGGCTTCCTTACTATCGTCCTTGATGATATTTCTGACCTGATCGACAAAGCCATAAGTAACCAACTGAGGTCGGTTATTCTCTTTTTTTAATTCAACTACCTTGATGCTAGATCCCCCTAAATCTATACCTAAGTAGCTTTGATTTTTGGCCATGTTACTTAAATTTCTAATTTATAAATTTCTATCTGGTAATCAATGTCTAATTATTAAATGTCTAATGTCCAACTGGTTATTGGTCCATTGGGATTTTATGAGAAATTAGGAATTATTCATTCGCCATTCCTATGGAGTTACTCTCTGGAAAATTGGCAGTGCCTTAGTAAAGTCTGTCAGTCCCGGTGGCGTGTTAGCCACTACCCTACCATCATACACAATCTGCTCGGCCGGAGCAAGATCTTTGGAGTACTTGCGGTCAAAATTATATCCCCGAGCAATAAATAATCCGGAGACCTTTAGTGGCGCCAGAAAATCAATCTCTAATTCTGTTGCACCAGATTTTATCGGCCGAGATTCACCTGGACCAGCTATTGATTCCGCACTGCCATTACGACGTAATCGTAACCCTACCTCATTGCCAGCTAGGTAGCCTGACATATCTACCCATGCCTGAATCAGACGGCTGCTATCAGCCAAGGTGTATACGGTTCCATCATCTACCCAGGCGCCATCTGAAATATCCTCGGCTACCTCTGAAACGGCCGGATTTAAAATCTCATTATATGGATTAGCAGAAAATACCGGCATATCAGCTTGATCTAAAAGTCCCTGGCGCAGTTGGAAAGACAGGTTAGCACTGCCTTCATTACATGAATCTGCCAATAATTTCAGTTCGGAATTGGTAATTTCAGCATTGGGGGGAATATCACTATTACCTGGTTTGGTATCGAGACGGTAATAAATTCTATTCGGTAAATCTTTTTCGAAATCATTATGGCCAATCGACAGATCTTTTTTCCAATCCCATCCGATATTCATACACGGTGGATCGACGTCACATTGAGCTCCACTACCAATCTGACACCATGTCCCACTATCTATAGTACCCCAAGATATTACATCATCCGTAGACCCAGTGGTTTCGTAAACTGTCCGACGAGGCGAATATTCAATAACTAACTGAGGCGTTTTACTAGTATCACAAGTAACACTTCCACAAGCATGTAACTGTTTAAATGTATCCGCCCCGCCACCTGCAGATGCGGCATTACCCTGCTGGATCATCAAGCCTAAATTATTACTACCGGCATCGGCATATTGATCATGATCAATAAATCGCTGTACCAGCTTAGAAATATCAATTGAATTATTATAGGCACCATTAGTCCACCCCGTAGTATCATAATTTACACTTACGGAGGTAGGGGCGCTATACAAACTAGAATCTGGTGGCGGAAAATTAGTATCCGAGAAATCAAATACATTGGCACTATCGAAATCTATCAGACTTATACGAGCAGTGAAGTCATTAGACGTACTATTGCCATCCCCTTGCAGCTGGAGATATGCTTTCCGGATTTCCGACCCCTCAGGGATAGTTATCGGCCAGCGTAAGAAAGTTCTATAAGTAGTATCAGTGCTAGACTCATAACCAAACCTTAATGTTGTCCCATCCAGGTTTTTTGTGAATGTAACTACACTTTGACTTACAAACGCATCATTTTCAGAAGCACTGACTGTATTCACTACAGGCGCCTTCCGACTGGTATTTATCGTACCCTCTATCTCCGTAGTAAGTGGATTATCAATAGCCACGAATACTCCTGATATTTCATCAACAAATGAGCTGACATAGATATTTCCCCGCACTATAATGGCTGCAGAAGGCAGCTGGCTGATAGTATCTTTTGACACATCAAGTGTCGTTGAATCATATAGTACATTGGCATTAATTTCCAAATCGCCATCTATTACTATCAGTCCATTACCAGTAGTTATTGGTGGAGAGGCAATATCGCCATTCCCTTTCGTGAAAGTCATTTGTTGATTAATGGCGTAGCTATCAGCTCCAGTAAAGTGATATACCTTGCCATCAAGAATTGGTTGAACCGGATTATTGAATACCCCACTTGAACTAATATCCACGATTCCAGTATTAGTAGTATCTTTCTCTACAGTATGCCCAAAACGATTTTGGCTGCTAGCACCTACTCGAGTCACCAAGTCTTCCACGTCTTCATCAAGGTCACCAAACACATTTTGACCAAACGGAAGCCCGGCATCAGTAATTAGAGGATTTAACCCTGGCTCGACCAGCTGACTGGTGGGTAGACCTGATTGTGCCCGGCCATACGTCCCTGATATGCCCCGGATCTCGCCATTAGCCAGGATCAAATAAGTAGCGGTGTAAGCTCCGGATCCCCGAGGCGGCGGAGCCAGCTGTATGCCACCAGAGGAGAAAATATCACCTTGAGTAGTTTCTAGGAAGGGTACGCCTAGTAGTGCACCGGCGGGCAAGAACTCTGTCCAGCCCAGTCCTGACTGGACTGTTCCCGGCGACCAGCGGGAATAGCTAATGTCAGTAGAGGCACACTGATATACGTCTGCACCGTCCAAATGATGATATAGGCATTGAGGATAACTTGGATCAGTGCAATTTGTATTTGAGGTACACTCTGTAGAGCTAAACTCCGTCTCATTCCAAGCCACGTGCGAATTGCCAAACCGATCCAGAGCCAAGGTGGCATTTTTCGAATACAGGGCTGGAGAAGTATCAACATCTAAATCAGGATCATCAAAATGGGCACCTGGGCCTGGCGTAAAATTACCTGAGGCTGTTACCCAAGCGACATTGGTAGAATCCCAATATCTATAGTGGATATCTCCAACAGCATAAGCTGCAATAGTATCATCACTCCATACGATATGCGGTTGATCACTGCTATCAAATACCAAGCCCGGCCACTCCTCAGAATTAGTCCATCGTTCGAGGTCTGCCCCTTCCCAAATATTTATTTGTAGATTAGTAGTCCCCACATCCCCACTGGCAGTCACC
>JADFTK010000034.1 GCA_022560375.1 Patescibacteria group bacterium | reverse complement strand
GAGGCTCATCATCAATAATGACGCCATTCATGTCAAAAATAATTGTCGATATCATAATGACAGTATTACATAGCAGATATTGAGGGTAAAGCTTTGATTTTTTGGGGGAAGGAATGGGTGTGGAGTGGGCTTTTTTAATGGGAGTGCACTCACTCTTGACAAATCGTACTAAATAGTTTAGTATAGAGAGTTATTTTTGTCCTTTAAAATTATCAACCAGTCCTCGGAAGAGGTACAAAGGTCCGGACGGACCAGGAGGTAGTAATGTTTAAGTTTTTTGTGAAGAAATCAGTCACGCTTTGGACGTGCGAAGATTCCAAGAAAAGAGCGGCACAGAATGCTCGTCTCTTTAGCAAAGACATGCCGTGGTTATTTACTTTACGGACTTCATGGGATATGTTGAGGTTGGATATTAAGGTTATTAACCTTAAGCAGGATGTTGTATGCTGTCCATTTTGGATAGCCATGCGCAAATCTGTATCTGACCTCTCTGAGATATGGATTATTAAGGGAGATGAAACAAGTGTGGAGGCAACTCAGGTTCCATTTTTAGATCCACATTTAAATGTTGCCGAAGTTATCTTCAAACACGACTTGTTTAAGGTCAACGCCCCTATCAACTGCATCATTCTTATCAAGAAACAGTCCGATAGCAGTGTTGAACAGATTCAAGTCTTCCGAGTGCCAAAGCTCGAATATCCAAACGCGAAGCACGAATTCGAAGATCGTATCTGGCTCATAGCCAATCATTTCCCATCTAGCTAAACTGGGCTCTCACGGAACGTGAGTCCACCCTGGAATTACTCGCCCTAAACCTCGAGGAGGACATATGTCCTGGCAGTTCCAATTTTTCTGATGTTTCGACAAGCTACACGTAACCAATGATTCTAACGGACCTGTAACGGGACCGTACCAAGCTCACTGTGAGGGCTGAAGATTCTTTTTTCATCCGAAATCGCTGCAGCGTACGAATAGGAGAGTAAAGAGCCTGCCCCTGTCATTTAATTGGCACTAAGAGCACCACTCCACTTTGATTCTGTAAAGAGTTAGAGTGGAGTTTTTTTGTTGAAAAAAAGGCCTAAGTAATAACTTAAGCCCTGAAATTTTATCTCCCCGAGTGGATTTGAACGATAAAAAATTGCCTGATGTTTCCCCCGGGTATATACTTACTACATACCCAAAATAGAAATCGAACCTATTCACCACAAACCAAAGGAGGTCCCATGACTCTGTCATTAGCGGACAATTCTTTCGTAAGCCAGCTAAATCTGTGCTACTTGCGGACTCAGGCATTGAATGCTCGCGAGAGCACAGAGCAACAGCCGGTTGATGAGGCTCAGATCACATTGAGGTTGTCGTGTGCTGAACTCGAATCAGTCTTTCGCACGAGCGCACACCGTGAATTTACTCTGATGTTTGCCTCTGCCACTGATGAAGATTTGCAGGCACTGGCTGAATCAGGAGTGTATCTGGGTGAAATGTACCCCCGCTCCAACGGCACCCGCCCTCAGAAACTTTTGCCGCTGTTGAAGAAATTGCGGATTGTTCATCAAGACACGATTTCTGAGTTGAATCTGAGTGCAGCTGCCTAGTGCATTGGTGCACTAAGGTACCGTGAAGCCCGCCATAAATACTATGAGCGGGCTTTTTTTATGAAATAAAATCCCCATCAATAAGTATTAACAGGGATTATCCTTTTGACTTATGAGATACACTGAGCTAAATGTCAGGAACATTACGACTGCTTAACATTCGTCGGAAGAGTATTAGCACAATGCAAGATGTAGCGCTCTCAACGAACATGAGAACATTATGTCCTAAGGGATTAAGTGTACCTTGGGCCCATTCCAAATAAGTGTTTTTGCCATAAGCTGCGCTGATTAAGAGGAGTATGATTACTCCCACTGTAAAGCGGTAATTAGACAGCCAGCTTCTCATTTGTATTAAATGGGAGATACGATCAAATTTTTTTATCAGCACCCACTCATAGACAACGATACCGAGGAATGGTGGAATTATAACCACGCAAATATCATCGAGTATTTCGAGTATATTGTAAAGCAACGAATACCTCCTATTATTGTGTTTATTTTTGAATTGATTTAGTTTCCCGTAAAATCGTTGGGATGTCAAGTGATTAGATTATTTATCAAAAGTTTGACAGTTCTTATAACCGCGCTATTATATACATGCTATGGAAATAATTATCGCCTCCGGGCCAGTAATAATTGAAAATGATAAAGTCCTTGTGAATAAACACGGGGACACGGATTTTTGGAAATTTCCAGGGGGCGAGGTAAAGGATTTTAGCGAGCTGAGTTTAGAAGAGCACGCCCGCCGCGAGGTGAAAGAAGAGATGGGGATAGACATTGAAATTATCAAGCCAATGACAACTACATTGGCGAGGAAAGATGACACCATAGTTGTCTTAGTACATTTTTTGGCTAACAGGATTGGGGACGTTGAACTTGGTGAGGATATACGTGAGTGGGTTTGGTTGGACATTCATGATTTACCTGATGACATTGCTCCGAATATCGAGCCTCTAATTAATGAGTATTTAGCGGGGAAATAGTTGATGCTATAATAAACCACAAACTAACGCAGACACCAATGTGTTTTTTGTGTTTTTTTTGGTGTGGACATTGAGATGCCGAAACAAGTTCGGCATGAGGGGAGGGGGAGATACTTCGTTCTACTCAGGATGACAGAGGGATAGTTGAATGCATGACAATACAAGATTTTTAACGTACAATAAAAATATGTCACTAAAAAAACAAGACTCAAAAATTTATAAAGCAATTCAGGATGAGGTCCATCGACAACAAGAAGGACTAGAAATGATTCCCTCAGAAAATTTTGTATCGGAAGCGGTGTTAGAAGCGCTGGGAACTGTCCTGACTAATAAATATTCGGAAGGCTATGCGGGGAAGCGCTACTATGGTGGGAATACTTTTATAGATGTCATAGAGAAGACTGCCGTACAAAGAGCTAAGGAGCTTTTTGGTGTGGAGCATGCCAATGTCCAGCCTTATTCCGGTTCTCCGGCTAATCAGGCTGTTTACTATGCCTTGTTAGAGCCGGGTGACAAGGTGATGGGTTTAAGTTTGCCGTATGGCGGGCATCTGACCCATGGCTGGAAAGTAAATTTTTCTGGGCGCTATTACCATTCTGTCCCTTATGGTGTGGACCAAGAAACGCATCTTATTAATTATGATGAGATTTTGGCCATGGCTAAGAAAGAGCGTCCCAAACTATTAATTGCCGGGGCGACTGCTTATCCGCGGGAGATTGATTTTGAGGCTTTTGGCCGGATTGCTAAGGAAGTGGGCGCATATTTATTGGCTGATATTTCTCATGTGGCTGGCCTGGTAGTAGCTGGAGTTCATCAGTCGCCCGTACCCGCTGCTGACGTGATCATGACCACCACGCATAAGACGCTGCGCGGTCCACGTGGAGCTATTATTATGTGTCCCAGGAAAGAGGATAGATTGAAGGAGAAATATCATGCTGATTCCAAGTGGAATCTAGCAGAGTTGATTGATCGGGCAGTATTCCCAGGTCTGCAGGGTGGACCACATAACCATCAGACCGCTGCCATCGCGGTGGCTCTTCGCGAAGCAGCTACGGCCGATTTCAAAAATTATGGCCAGCAAATAGTGAAAAATGCCAAAGTGCTAGCCGAAAATTTATTAGGACACGATTTCCAGCTAGTGTCCGGGGGAACAGACAACCATTTGATACTTATAGATTTAACTAATAAGCAATTATCAGGACAGGAAGCAGAAACTTTACTTGATGAGGTAGGCATTACCGTTAACAAGAATATGGTGCCTTTTGATACAAGAAAACCTTTGGATCCTTCTGGTATTCGTCTGGGTACGCCGGCTCTCACCGCACGAGGATTCAAGGAGGAGGACATGAGAATCGTTGCTGACTTGATAGCCAAGACCATACATAATCCAAAAAAAGAGCTGGTCAAGAAAGAAACATTAAAAGGTATTAAAGAATTAACGGATAGGTATCCTATCTATACAAATCTAGCTTAGTCGAATCATGAAGAAGATTGACGGAAATAAAATAGCTGCG
This sequence comes from Patescibacteria group bacterium, assembly GCA_022560375.1. Taxonomy (GTDB): domain Bacteria; phylum Patescibacteriota; class Patescibacteriia; order UBA10025; family JAHIVO01; genus JADFTK01. Next base: position 8,047 of record JADFTK010000034.1, on the reverse strand, counting down.
GCCATTCGACAACAGCTGAAAAGTAAAGTCTCTAACCTGCCAAATAAACCGGGGTTGGCTATTATTTTGGTTGGGGACAATTCGGCTTCACATACCTACGTACAGCTGAAAGAGTCCGCGGCTGATGAGATTGGCATCAATTTTAAGAAATATCTTTTTCCCTCGACAGCGTCACAAGCAGATATTACAGACAAAATAAATCAATTGAACAATGATAGCTCTATTAATGGCATATTAGTACAACTGCCGTTACCTAAAGGATTTAATGAGGATGCTGTCATTGCTTCGATTAAGCCGGTGAAAGACGTGGATGGTTTTCATCCGGATAATATAAAAGCTCTTATCAGCGGGCGATCAGGCATCATTCCAGGCTTAGCGGCTGGCATTGTAGAATTAATAGTTAGCACCAAGGAAACGCTGTCCGGTAAAACAGCCATGATATTTGCTAACAATCCTATCTTCAGCGATCCTCTGGAATATTTATTAGACCGGCGAGGCGTAAAAGCAGTGACCTGTCACGCTGATGCGGAGGATTGCTGGCACCTGACTAAAGAAGCTGATATTGTGGTGGTAGCTGTGGGCCGGCCAAAGTTTATTAATGGCGACATGATAAAAAAGGGAGCCATAGTGATAGACGTGGGTTTTAACCATGTTGATGGCAGGGTAATAGGCGATGTAGACGTAGAATCCGTCCAGGATAAAGCCAGCTGGCTGACACCTGTGCCTGGCGGGGTGGGCCCGATGACAGTGGCTATGCTATTATCCAATGTAATAAAAGCCTATGAGCTCCAAAGCCAGTAATTATTTTAAATTCTGTCCGGTTTGCGGGGGGAAGCTAAAAGTAAATCAGGCTCATCCTACGTGTATAAAATGTGGTTTTATTTTTTATCAAAATTCGAAACCAACCTCCAGTGCTTTTTTGATTAATGCTCAAGGAGAATTAATGTTGGTAAAGCGTAGGGTGGCGCCGTTCCGAGGTTATTGGGATGTACCAGGTGGTTTTCTCGAGGAAGGGGAGGATCCAATAGTGGGCTTGAAACGTGAGTTGTATGAGGAGCTGGGGGTACGTTTAAAAAATATTGCTTTACATGGCTTATACCCAGATTGGTATGTTGATCAATATAAGTTGTATACCATTAATATTATTTATACAGCCCAGATTGCCTCGGGTACGCTGAAGCCCCAAGATGATATTAGTGAGTATCAGTGGTTTACCAAGAAAACCATACCCTGGTCTCGCTTGGCTTTTAGCTGGATCCGGCCATGCCTAAAGGATTTCTTTAAGAATTAAAAAACCGAGAGTTAAGCTCCCGGTTTTTATAAAATTGTTTTTTTAAAGTATGCCAGGCCCGTTTGGGTTAAATCCATTTTCTACTTCAGTGCCATCCAGGTATCCATCTCCGTCAGTGTCGGGATTGAGGATGTCCGTGCCATATATATCTTCTTGTACGTCAGTCAGACCATCTCCGTCGGTATCTAGCTGAGCACTATTGACGCTGGTATTGGTGTTCGCGTTAGTATTGGTATTAATATTCGTGTTGGTCGCGGCGTTGGTGTTTAAATTAGCATTGGCATTGGTACTAGTATTTACATTGGCATTCTGGTTGAGATTGGTGTTGGCTACGGAGTTAGTTGAATTAATATTTTGATCAAAAATTGCATTCAGATTTTGGTTGGTTGTAGTGTTGGTGTTTAAATTAGCATTAGTATTCGCGTTGGAATTATTTACTGTATTTGTACTATCTTCAGTGCTATTGAAGTAATTCAGCGCTAGCACGGCTCCACCTAGCAGGACGAGCAGGATAGCAAAAATAATAACACCAATCATTATTACTTTCTTTTTACGAGGCTGTTCTGGAGGAGTAGCGCCGGGCACATTTAAGTCGCCTTGGGCGGTTGGTATCTGGGGTGGTACAGGCGGGGGCTGTCCGGTGGGCGGGGGTGGTATAGGACCGGCTGGTTGTTTATTAGTCTTATCTGCCGGCTTCCAGGGGCCCCAGTCTTTTTTTTCCGATTGTGGCGCTCCAGGCTGGTTAGGAGCAGCCGCTGTTGGCGTATCGGGTGGCTTATTAACATTTTCAAACATAGAAGTATTATGTTAATCAATAGTAATTAATATTCAGTATAACACAACGTTGGTCAATGCCTCAATAGGATAAGATTGGCAGGTAAAAATTTTAGGGTCGTATTTTCCGTATAGGCATTACTCTGCTACAATTAAAAAATATGAAATTATCCATTGGCATAGTTGGATTACCAAACGTAGGTAAGTCAACTTTATTTACAGCATTAACGAAAAAGAAAGTTGATGTATCAAATTATCCTTTTGCCACTATTGATCCTAATATTGGCATTGTCGAGGTGCCGGATGACCGCCTGTCTCAGCTAAATTCAGTTTATAAGGCGCCTAAGGTTGTACCAACAGTTATTGAGTTTGTCGATATTGCCGGCTTGGTTAGGGGAGCGCATAAAGGCGAGGGTCTGGGTAATAAATTCCTGTCTCACATTCGTGAAGTTGACGTCATCTGTCAGGTGGTGCGTGGTTTCAGTGATGCCGACGTAACTCATGTCAGTGGCAAGGTGGACCCCCAATCTGACATTGAGACAATCAATACGGAACTTATATTTGCTGATTTAGCTACTGTCAGTAGTAGAATGAAGGATATCGAGTCTAAGGCCAAGAGTGGAGACAAAGAATCATTGAAGTCACTAAGTGTTTTCAAAAAGATCCAAAAATTGCTGGATCAAGGCGAAATGCTGAGCCAGGCCGGACTTTCTCGAGATGAATTATTGGTGATATATGATGTTCATTTGCTTACTATCAAGCCGATGATGTATATTTTGAATGTAGATGAGCAGGAGGCTGGCCAGCCGGTCGCTGATAGGCTGGTTATATCCGCTAAAGTAGAATCAGAGCTGTCTGAGCTGAGCAGCACGGAGGCGGTGGAATATCTGCGAACACTAAATTTGGAAAGCTCGGGACTGGATAGATTGATAGCGGCCGCCTATGATCAGCTTGGCCTGATAACTTTTTTTACGGCGGGACCTACAGAGGTCCACGCCTGGGCTATTGAGCGTGATTCTACTGCACCACAGGCAGGTGGTAAAATACATTCTGATTTTGAGGAAAGATTTATACGAGCCGAGGTTATTCGATGGCAGGAGGTGGTGGAATTCGGTGGTGAAAGTGGTGCCAGAGAAAAAGGCAAGATACGTATTGAGGGTAAGGAATATATAGTCCAAGATGGGGATGTTATTTACTTCAGGATTTAAATAAACCTATTATTATTTCTATAATCTCCACCCGCATTTTTTTATATTTGACAAAATATACAAAAAAGGATATTATATCATGTAAACTCTTTTAGCTCTTTAACAACCTTAATTTTTTTGGAGGATTGAAATGAATCCACTACACAGAGGAATACTCGCCACGCTTTTTGGCGTTGTATTAGGTAGCTTAGTCTCACTTGCCATTGGGCAGGTGTGGGCCTTGGGAGGGATTATCGGCGGTGTGTTAGCCACAGGACTTTCTGCTTATTTTTTCTTTGACATAACGAAGGTAGCGCAAGCTGTTTCAGCAACGCGGAAATCTAAGGTCAGCTGGCTAAGTAATAGGGAAAACCGAAGCCATGCCGCAACAATAATCAGAGCCAGCCTTCTAGGCGTTACCATTACATGGACGGCTTGCGCACTGGGTATAGGTTTAGTGCACTTGATAGTGTGCTTGTTGATCGGAAATTTCCACGAAGAAAGTATTGAAAGTATTATGGTGATGCTTTTACCGCTTTCCGTGACCGCGTTTTTTGTAGGCATATCTGCGACATCAATCTTGCTTCAAATCTCCTCGCAAAATCCAACCAGTTGGAAAAAGTTTTGGCAAATATTTTTTTGGGTCAATCCTGTTTCCGCTGTGACTATCGTTCCACTGATTTGTATTTACACAGCAATCAAATTTTCTCCCCAGTGGCTTGGATGGATATTTACAGTTTTTATTCCCGGCATTGGCAAAATTCTGAAGGATGTTTTCATCGCAATTCATTGCCGTGACCGGATGATGTGCCTGGTTGATTCATCTTTCGGGATAATTGCAGCATTTTTGATACAGCAGCAATTTATCGGCGGGGGGCAGCTTCTGTCAGTTGCTAGTATCATTATCGGTGGTATTGGGGGGACGGTATTGTTTTTTTTCAATCGTCAAGTAGTGGCCCTCAAATGGCTCAAAGTCCAACCGAATGGGCATCACGCATAATCAATGTCTACAGCACTTTTCCAAAGGCCTGTATTATTACAACAGGCCTTTTATTTTTATTTGTAGAATTTTAGGCTCGAACTAAATGATGTGAATATACTATCCAAGACGGGGATGTTATTTACTTCAGGATTTGATTTTATTGTTCCATTCAATTAAAATATAAGCATCGGGAGGGGGCACGTTGAAATAGTACCCAAACTAACCCTAGACAACCTGCGAGGAGGTTTTTATCTGCAGAAAAAAGGATGATATGAGTAACAATCACGGTGTTACTCGAACTAGGAAGATTAAAGAGCAGCGAAAAACTAAATCGGCTGTTCGACAAAACTCCCTTATTAAGAAAGGAGGAAAAAGATGATTTGGCTTATATTTTCCAGAGCCATTAACTCTGATTCCAATTGAAGGGAGGTGATCAATATCAGGAAACTCGTCTATATCTAGATGTGTTTCCGTAGACGGGGCTAGTTCCCCCGCCGACGGAGTATGGAGCGATCCAAATATCAAAAGCTCCGGATGTATTGATCGGAGGTGGTTAAGTTCCTCGAACTTATGCTTTTTTATTTAGTAAGCTGAGACATTAATGTCTCAGCTTTTTTTACGCTGGAAAATAAATATTTCCCTTTCAATTTTTTGGCCGGGGCGGCGATAAATTACCGAACCGCGGGCGGTTGGCCCAATATTAGAATTTTTTGGGATATGGGCAGGGAAGGGATTAAGTCTGTGCCAGCCTATTGAGGCCAAGGTTTCTAAAATTCTCAAGGTATAAGTTCCGTAGTCAGTTTTGAATAAAGGGAAAATAATCACTACCCGAGCCGTGGGCTTGGTTATTTTGGTAAGGGTATGAAAAGTTTTAACATATAGTGTTTCTAGCTCGTGCACGAGGTCTTCCATTTTTATTTGACTAGGTTTTTTTCTAATTGGTGGTCCTAGGTAGGGTTCAGTAACGATGATGTCAGTAGAGCTGGTGGGAATTTTTTGGTCGAGGGTAATAGCGTCGGATTCGATAAGATTTAGTTTTAGGGAATCTAATTTGTATTCTTTAGACAGCCACTTAAAATTTTGCTTGGTATTGTTAATAGCTTTTTTACTATTGTCACTGCCTGTGATATTTTGAATTCCCATGAGAGCTGCTTCCTGGAGGATAGTCCCAGATCCACAGAATGGATCTAACAAAGTATCTTCGGCAGTTGCCCCAGCCAGGTTAATCATGATTTTAGCAACTTTGGGCGGCAGCATACCGGAAACGGCATCTCTTTTGGGGCGGTCAAAGTCTCTAAATGAGTAGTCCTCGAAGTCTTGGATAGATTCCGTAGTGCCCAGGTAATATTTATTTGACCCGGAGATTATTAGAATATCAGCCCCCCGTTCGATCAGTTTGTGTTTTTGGGTTTGGACGCTGGAAATTTGGCCAGCCACAGATTTGATAAAACGGCTCTTCATGCCTCGGGCGGTCATGGTTTTTTTTATGGAAAAACCAAGCTGGTTGAGAATGGATTTATTTTTATTGTTTGATTCCTGGCCATATAGTGAAAGGCCAAACACAATTTTTTTTGTACGTTGCCTAAATAGCAATTGGACATTAGCGGAATTTTCCAGAAATGATACTACCTCGTCAAAACTATCAAACGATCCGGTAATGGTGCCTATTTTAATCACGCCTCCCAGCTGAGCTTGCCAATTTGTTATATCCAGGTCATCTTGCTCGATGATTAAGGACTGGTCAGTAATATCAATTACCTTAAAATTTGATTTTAAAGTAATATCCCTCTGAAAAATTTCAGCTAGCGATAAAGCTGGATTGTTACCTAATATAAAGCAATATTTATTCATAACTAAGTTAAGTATAACAAGAAAACGGGTCTTTTGGCTATGACTTGCTTCATTTCAATGATTATGATAAGCTCTACCTAACATTAATTTTGCGTTACGCCTTTTTTTGTCTCTCTAGTATGGCGTTTATCAGCAATCAATGAGTTATGAATATACATTACGAATTACTTATTATCACGCCAACTCCAGACAGCACCAGCGCCAAGCAAGCAATTTTGCAAAAGTTTGTTGACCTGGCTACTAAGTCCGGAGTAAATATTACCAAGAATGAACTTTGGGAGGAGAGGAAGTTGGCGTACGAAATAAAGAAATATAAAAATGGGCTTTACCTGGTTTTTGAGTTTGATAGCGAACCCGAAGCATTAAAAAAAATGGAATCTGAATTTCAGCTTATGCCTGAGGTGATAAGGCATCTGGTAGTGAAGAAAAAAGTCAGGAGTGACGAGGAGATTGCTGAACAAAAGAGAATCAGGGAGAAAATTCAGGAAAGAAAAGTCCGTGAGGCACACGTGGCCGCAGCCGCTGAGCAAAAAAAGACCACCGACAAAAAAGAAGAAGTCAAAAAAGATCCCAAGACCGAAAAACTAAGATTGGAGGAACTTGATGATAAATTAGATAAGCTTCTCAAAGAAGATATTTAGTCTAAAATAATTATAATTATATGAATTTAAATAAAGTAATGATTATTGGCAATGTAACCCGTGACCCCGAAGTCCGGGCTACTCCATCTGGCCAGAACGTAGCATCTTTTAGCGTTGCTACCAATCGCCGCTGGACTGATCAGTCCGGAGAAAAGAAAGAGCAGGTAGAATATCACAATGTTGTTGCTTGGCGTAAATTAGCTGATATAATCGGCCAGTATGTAAAAAAAGGCAGTAAAATATATATTGAAGGGCGGCTGCAGACTCGAAGCTGGGATGACCAGAGTGGAGTCAAGAAATACAAAACGGAGATAGTGGTCGACAATATGATAATGTTAGACCGCGCGGGGGCTAATAATGGAGGAGTTGCTAAAAAAACCGAGGGAGATAATGAGGCTAGTCAACCTGAGCCACCAGCCGGTGAGCCGGAGATTAATGTGGAGGATATACCTTTTTAAATCAGATATGAATAAAAGTAATAAAAGTATAAATCAGCCCAAAGAATGTTATTTCTGCGTCAATGGCATAAAAGAGTTGGATTATAAAGAGATTAAGGTGCTACAGCGTTTTTTGTCCTCATACGCTAAAATATTACCACGTAAAAAAACTGGTGTTTGTTCTAAACATCAGAGAAAATTAGCGCAAGCTGTAAAACGCGCACGCATTATGGCTTTGATTCCGTTTACTACCCGCTAGGATATGCTAGCGATTAATGATTTAAAAGCCGGTATATATATCGTCTATCAGGACGAACCTTTTGTTATTCTGAAACATGACTTTATCAAAATGGGACGGGGCCAGGGGGTCATGAGGACTTCAATCAAGAATCTAAAAACAGGGAAAATTTTGGATCATTCGTTTCGGGGGCAGGATCGAGTGGCTCAGGCGGATATTAGCCGGGCCAAAGCCAACTATTTATATCATGAGGGTAATGATTATTTTTTTATGGATCAAAAATCTTATGACCAGTTTTTTGTCATCGCCGAACAGTTGGGAAAAGATAAAATACCATACCTTAAAGAAAATTTGGAGGTAGATGTATTGATGTATAATGGCACGCCCATCAATGTGGAACTGCCTAAGAAAGTCACCTTTACTGTAGTCCAGGCACCGCCCGGCGTCAGAGGCGACACGGCTCAGGGCTCAGTCACCAAAAAAGTTACTCTGGAAACGGGGCAAGTGATAGACACGCCGTTGTTTATAAATCAAGATGATAAAGTTATCGTGAATACCGAGACAGGAAAATACGTCAGCAAGGCCTAGGTCATTATTTTTTTTTTGCAGATGTATCTTCGCTGGATGCTCCAGTTGTACCTTCCCC
>JADFTK010000033.1 GCA_022560375.1 Patescibacteria group bacterium | reverse complement strand
CTATTTATGATAATAATTATGATGCAAAAGAGTCATTTATTAAGGCGCTGGAATTTCGGTATAAGCCGCCAAGAATATCTGATTTGCAAAATTTAAATAATATTGATTAAGACCGCCAAAAATTGTTTTCTAGATTTATGGGCGTATTATTTGCAACAGAGTGCAGTGAAAAAATTGATGAATATTTAACGCCGGATCCACAATATGCACGAGCTATAGATCTCAATCAGCCAGAGGTTAAGGCTGTAGGCCCAGCAATTTTTGATGCCCCATTTGAATATAATAAAGAAAATTATTCAGTCACGGAATTAATATATTGTTATTTAGTAATAGAGTACCCTAAAGTTGTCATGAATGTAGATAGAGATTTAGCGGATCAATTGATTAATAATTTTCTTAAACTATCAGAAAATATGATTCAAACAACCTCTAAGGATGAGGCGCTAATCCAAGATATGAATAGGCTGGAAAATTTGTAATTTGTAATATAAAGTGACAAAACCACTCATCATCATGGTTATTATCTTTTAGCAGGTAGCAGGCTGTAGGTGGGGGTCGGATATACTAAATAAAAAAAAGACCCTGATGTATATTTACTCGGGTCTTTTTGTAATATGGATGGGCAAAACATATTTTCGTCCGGCCCGTTGGCATCTAGTCGCTTTTTTTAATTCCGCTTTTTTTTCGGCGGGAGTTAGGTTCAGCCGGTTAAGCTGAACACTAATTTTCCATCGGAATTTTTTAAGCCCCCGGCTGCTGTTACCGTTATTCTTCTTGGACATATTAGCCTCCTGGTTTGATTGCCATTATTTTAAAGAACAAGAGATTTATTCCGTTACACCTTAGCAGGCATAGTATTTATGTCAATCTTTAATTTAACAGTTGGTGAAATAGTTGATATAATAATTATATGAAAAAATTAGTCCCTGTCTACCAACAATCTAAAAAACTTTCCTGCGGGCCTGCGGCTTTGAGAATGGTGTTGGAATATTATGGGGTGAAGAAATCGGAAAAGGAAATTGCAAAGGCCGTAGGCGGAATCAGGAAGTATGGTATAAAAACTGTTGACCTGGGTTGGTATGCTAAAAAATTAGGTTATAAAGTTGAATTACTGTCATACAACCGGAAGTTGTCCAAAGATCGAGCAAAAATTAAAAAGCCCCAAATTACTGATATCCTTAAATTTATAAAAAAAGAAATTCCCTTGATATTGGCAGTGCGCTCCTGTCTTTTGCATGATAAAAAATATTCTAAACTGGGACATTTTATTGTGATTACTGATTACAAAAAAGGATTGTTCTATTATAACGATCCCTTGGATGGCAAGCGACACAGGATTGAGAGGGATTCCTTATTGCTGGCGTGGTACAATAATGTTTTAGAGTCCAGCGCTTATTTATTGGCGGTTTGGAAATAATTAATCTTTTTAAAATATGAAAAAACAACTCATCATTAGGAGCGCATTAGATGGATTGTTTGCCTTTACCCCTTGACGCTTCATTTTTAATATGATAGTTTTTGTAATCACATTGAACATTGACTTTGAACTAGAGAATAAAACAAACAAAGGAGATTAAAGTGTCAGACAACCAGAAGCCGTTGGTTTTAGGGAAACTGGATATGATCGTCATTCTCTTTCTGGGAGAGACAAAGCGATTTCATCCGGCGCTGATTACATACCGTCCTTTGCCGGGACAGCATTCTACCCCACTGGCAGACCTAACCATGGTTAGGTACAAGAGCAAGAGTCACCATGCGACAGGAGCCGCTACTATCGAGGAAGCTCGGAAATTAGTAGCAGAAATGAGGAAATCTGTTACTCTGGATGACCGTCAAGTTTTTTCTGATCAGGCGCTATGCGTGGCTGATCCGGTTATTACTACCATTACTTCAAATTGGTTAGAGGTGGCTGTACCAGAACACCCTTTAGCAGGCTTGGGCCCGCTGATAACCAACGCCGATGAAATTAAAGTAGTCGCAGTAAGTAGTTGACACCATAATTTGTACCCGGAACGTAACTTGCGTTCCGGTTTTTTTATTTTAGTATTGACTACTGAATATTATACCAGTAGGCTAATATAAACAGGAAAACAAATATCTAGGAGGAGATATGGATCTTTTGACAATTGGGATAATTACTGGGATTGCCTATATCTACGGGGTTTATGCCGCTGCATTATTATCTGTTAGTCGGGTAACTTTTACATTTTTCTTTGTACCTAACTATTTGGTGGAAGGCATGTGCCACAAGCTGCCAGGTGGAGATTTAATAATTGCTAGTTCGTGGATTTTGAGCCCAGTGATCAATCCGGTGATATGGATACTGCTATTTATATGCAACTGGCTTGATAGCCACAATAGCGATTAATCCAACCAATAACAGTCACTACTCAGTGGCTGTTATTTTAGTTTGAATGATGACAGAATTAATAGTAAAATGTATTTATACGTATTAAAAAAGTATGAACAAACCTCTCATTATCACAATCCTATTTATCCTAATCATCATTGTTGGCGGGGCATATTGGTTTATGACTCAGAACGCTGGGCACAATAACATCATTACCAATACCGCACTGGAAACAACCAATACAGAATTTATACAATATCCAGACGTAGTTACCGATCCAGATTTTCCGACTAACAATAATTCCTCTACTAATGAGGGATCAACTGATCAGCAATTTGATGAACATTCAGAATCAAGTAACAACACGAATGGCTCAACCAACACCAGTACTGCCTTTACCTCGGCGGCAGTAGTATTTACTAAAGACATGTTTGATGTGAATCAGGTCAGCCACATTACCCCCTTGGGCGAGCTGAACGGAGGCTATATAGAGAGTCAGACACTATCAGGGGTCATGATTAACCTCAGACTGGATAGCAATCGTAATGCGGACTTTATTGATATCTTTGCTCCGACAGATATGTCACTGGAGAGCTACGCCTATACTGATTTTGGTGGCACTGGAGACGCTGACTGGTCACTGACCTTCAATATTGCCCAGGGAGTAACCATGATCATACACCACGTCCGGGAAGCCGGTGAAAAAATTACCAGCGCGACTACCACCACGCCCAACACCGCAGACTCCCACACCACCAATGTCTCCCCGCCTATTGCATTTGAGGCAGGAGAATACATCGGCCGGACAGATGGCACAGCCCTAGCCCACAACTGGAATATTTATGTGTACGACAATAATACTAATAATAAATTCGCCAAGCAGGAACGCTACAAGGTAAATGAAGCTGGCGACAGAATGCGGACTGCTACCTGCGTCTTTAGCTATTACCCGGAAGACCTCAGAAAAGCTTATGAGGTGCTGTATGGATATAGTTTTGCGGGACAATCAGCGACTTGCGGTCAGGTGGCCCGCGATGTCCCAGGCACTATAGCTGGTTTGTGGTATTTCTCTGATACTCCCAGCGAGGGAATTGTCCAGGACAAAGATGGGGTATATACTACTCCCCTGGCTCTTTACACCGTATCAGATGACACAGTGATAATCCATGAGGTAGATGGCAGGCGATTGGATATTGCCCCACAGAATAATTCATACATCAAGCCCTCCAACATTATTACGGAGCATTGCTACACTTTGGTAACTAATTTTGATAATACTCCGGCTGGCTGGGCCTATTTCAAGTTGGTAGATGATGACACTATGCAGCTGGCCTATAATGATAGCGGATCGTGTCCGTCAACTTTTCCCGACGATAACAGCAAAACTTATTATAGGTAACGCTTCATGACTGCGCTGGTGAAGGGCCATGAATTTCTTGCTTGAAACAAGGCATGGTGATAAAATAATTATACAAAACCTCCCTATAACCAATGGGGATTTTTTGTATGAAACAATTCTATGTATATATTATGACGAATAAGTATAATCTGGTGCTTTACATCGGAACAACACGTGATTTACAGCACCGCGTTTGGGAACATAAAAACAAATCTATCGATGGTTTTACTAGTAAATACAACATAACCAAGCTGGTTTATTATGAAGAGTTTGATATGGCAATTGACGCGTTTGCTCGAGAAAAACAGCTTAAGAATTGGCATCGTGAATGGAAACTTAATTTAATAAAAAAAATGAACCCTCTTTTTAATGATCTTTCCATAGGGTGGTATTGACTCAGAGACCCTGAAATAAATTCAGGGTGAGGATAGGAGGAGAGGAATTCTTAGTAAACTAATCCGCCCTCACGATGTGACGCCCACCTCATACGGTAACAACCCACTCCCTCATGCTGAACTTGTTTCAGCATCCCCTCCTATTCTCAAACTAAAAAAAGAACGCCTGACGGTTGGTATGCCGTAGGCGTTGTTAGGTATCAGCATCTTGCTCTTCTGCTTCGTTTAAACTCCAATCCTTGTCGCAATCCTGGCAGTGAAAATCCGTTCTGGTTATTTTTACCCAACGTGCCGGAAAAACAAAGCCAAACCTTGATCCTCGTACACTGGCGACATAGTGTCTAGATCCACATCTTGGACAAGACCGTTGGTTTGATTCTGGACTAGATGGAGCACCACCTAATAAAATGAATATCCAGATTACAAAATACAACATCCCTATAAGTCTGAGGATAATACCCAAGGCAAATATTAGAACAAAATCGGAATTCAAACACAGCGTTGAGACAAAATACAGTACCATCGTAATAATGAGCAGTTTAGTAACGATGACGATAAACCCCTCCCTAAGAATAAAATGAACGATGATTACTAATATCTAGAATTTTTATTAATCAGCCCATTTCAACAGGCAGGCTATTATGGTATATTACTATTGATATAAAAAAATGATCCTCCGAAAATAGAGGATTATAATATATAGCAAATAACCATGAACTATAATTTCATCTATTTAAGCCTGCTTTTTGTAGCCTCCGGATTGCTCGGGATTATCTACTACACTTATCTGCTAAACAAATCAGAGCTTAAGAAAAGAATCCCCAACCGGGCCACAGTGGAGTCAGTGGTTCTTTTTTTGATCATAGTTGTTCTGGTTTGGTATATTTTGCATAATTTTACCGGCCTCATCAGAACATCAAACATCATCGCACTTATTATTGGCCTGCTACTTTTTGAAACTATCTTCCTGTTATTACTCAGATGGTTTAAATCCAATACCCTAAATGCCCTCATCAGCTTTTTGACTACAGTGGCTGTTTTTGCCATGCACTTCAGTAACCCAACATTTGTTACCTTCAACGCCATTATTATTCTCAGCACACTAGGCGCAACCGCCCTGATGATAAGATTAGAATTTATAAAAACCTGGATGGTTTTTGGTCTGACTGCTATCTGGATGCCCTATGACTACTATTTTGTCAGTTACATCCTGCCCAAATTTACTAAAATTACAGCTAATCCCGTTCCCTTTTTTGCCTTTCCCTCGGTGACCATCGGCGACATCGGTCTGGGAGTTGGAGATTTCGTATTTTTAGCTTTGTTTACCTTCGTACTGTTCCACGACTTTGGCAGGAAGCCGGCCACTATCCATATTATACTACAGGGAAGCGGACTGCTGGTGGCCAGCTACTTAGTTTCAATCCAAAATATTATAGTTCCCTTTTTACTAATATTATCTCCCATATTCTTTATCATATATTTCAGCTCTTATCTATACCAAAAAAAGCAAAGGGAAATATCCCGCCTTGGAGCATAAAAAAAACCGCCTCACCTTACTTACTGGGTATTGGCGGTAATTCAAATGACAACAGCTCTAGATAGGCCTATGGCTGTGCCTATGATCTCGGAGAACTTATGTAGTCTGGAACCCACTTTTTCATCTCCTCGAAAGCTGCCATGGCCAAGCCTTTAAGCTCATGACCAATAAAGTTCTCAGCCGCTTTCTTAGAAATTCCGTACTCCTGGGCCTGAATGGTAAAGATCACAGCTACTTTTGCATGTAGCAATTTTTTGAAATCCGGCGCCGAATCACTTGGGGAGTAATCTCTATACTCCTCATGTACCATTTGTTGATAGAACGCTAACACGTCCCCCATCGTAACGGTCTGTGCAGACATATATCACTCCTGTTTTAATGTGTTTTAATGTGCAGTTGAATAAGATAGTAAATCATATGCCCCACTGTAAAAAATGTCAATACCTCAAAGATGCTGACACCTAATTTTAGAACTAATTTCACGGCTTATCTAAAACTAAACAAATCACTTTCAGGATAGCGCAACTTTGGGCGAGTTGGGTCATCTTGGCGATAGCCAATTGCTAATAGGGCTGTAGATTTTAAGTAAGAGGGCAGTTTCAGAGCTTTATCAGCTTCATCTTTTTGGAAGCCTTCCATAGGACAAGAGTCAATTTTCAGCTCAGCACAGGCTGCCAAGCCAAAACCTAAAGCAATATATGTTTGCCGCTGTGCCCAACTCTCGAGTCCCTCGGCTTCTTTATTGTCAGCAAAATTATTCAACTTGCTAGCCATGGCCTCATGAGTATCAATCAACGAGGGATCATGCTTTTCCTGCAATTCCATATAGCTAACCAACCGTTCTCTGAGGTCCAGGCGAAAGCAAAAAACCAGCAAGTACCGGCAATCAATGATCTACGTTTGATTTTTGGCAATGGGGTACAGCTCTCTCTTGAGCTGATCGTCCTGAATGACTATAACGTGATATGGCTGCAGTCCTCTGGAGGCCGGGGCAAAACGAATAGCCTGCAAAATTTTTTCCAGGTCCCCCTGCCTGACCTCTTTGTCTGGGTCAAACTTTTTTGTAGCAAAGCGCCATTCGAGATTAGATAAGAAAGTGTGGTTCATGACATTAGTATACCAAAGTTTGAATTAATTATCAGTCTCAATTATTTGGCCTAATAATCACCAAAGTTTTTTCTTTTCTAAATTTCGGTCCCTGCTTTGATAAACTTAATATGAATTTCCGTATCTGGTGAACGCCTTTCATGGACACCATCTTTTTACGAAACGAAACCAACTCTAGAAATGGCATCAAGCCGTCAGAATAGAATAATACAATTTGCCGAGCCTTGATGACAAAGCGTCCAGTACGCAGAAAATGTCTAGCAACTGGCTGGCCAGTCATAACTCCCCAATTAATTGACTTATTACCGTAGTGCAATGTCTGGCTGTTCACTACATACTTTCTGACAAAACGGTGCTCGGCAGCTGTCCCCTCAATAGACATTTTTTTTCGGCGATGATCTGCTATAAAATCACTATACGGCTTCTGGTCAAGAATTTGATTCATAACTATGCGACCGCTATGATCCAAAACCATAACCCCGCAATCATTAATCTGACCCCACCTAAGAGTATGACCATTAATAATCCCGAATGACGCAACAGTGGCGGCATATTGCTTTTGTAAAAAATCAACCGTCCTATAGGTAACGCCCATACTAATGTTGTAGCGATGAATTGCTCGATTAGCCTTAATGAATGCTCGCTGCAACAAATCTTTACCCTGAGACTTCTTTAATGCCTGAACAAGCGTCTCAGCAGCTAGCTTGGCTGCATGAGCGGCGGGCGATGGATTCTGGTAGGGATGCTGATGGTCTAGAGTTACGCCATCACAGACGGCAAAAGCATTATCCTGAACGAGGGCATAATCCTCAGGCGGAATATTTTTCTTCAACTTTGCTTTATTGTGTATAGTGATCAAGTATGAATAAAAATGTGTGCTCATTAAATACTATTTACTAAAATAAATGATGCGGCTGGACGCCTTTTTAAATTTTTTTCTAAAAAATATTTTAACGCGGTCCATACATAATAATAGCAGCACCCAGCAACGCCACGCCACCACCTATTATTTCGTAGCGATCGGGCTTCTTTTTATCTATGACCAGACCCCAAATAATTGAGGAAACGATAAAAATCCCCCCGTAAGCAGCGTACACCCTACCGAAATGAGCTGGTTGAAATGTTAGGATCACACCGTATACAGCGAGCGTTAAGGCGCCCAGCCATCCCAATATCCTGCCTCTTTTCTCTTTTAGCCACAGCCAAACTAAATATCCACCCCCGATCTCCAATAAAGCGGCTAAAAAAAATAGTAATACTGATATGATAATTATATTCGTCATGCTACCTCGCCAGGCCTGGGCCAATAATATATTATCGCTACGCCTATCAGAGCAATAGTCGCTCCAATGGTATCGAACATATCAGGAGCAATACCTTCAAAAGTCCAACCCCACAGCATGGCCATGACTATAAAAACTCCGCCATAGGCAGCGTAGATTCTGTGGAAATATGATATCTGGAATGTCGGCACTACCCCATACAAAAATAAAACCAGGCCTCCCAGGGCGCCAATCAAAAATGAATAATCCTCGCGCAGCCACAACCACACCAGGTAACCTCCGCCGATTTCTAACAAACCGGCCAGAAAAAATAATACTAGGGATCTTCCGACATGTTTCATTAGTTTAGTGTAGTTCAAATTAGTTACTTCGACAAACCTAACTTTCCTGCGTAAAACAAAAAGCAGCCTGCTCATCAAACCACTTTTATTTTTTTATTAATTAGGATTCTTAGCTATTAGCATACGTCATTTTACTCCTTTCATGAATTGTATTTTCAAAATATTGTACCCATTGTAGCAAAATTAATACCCGATACAAATCACCAAAATGCCAAAAAAAAATACCCCCGTTCTCGAAGGTATTTTTTCTAACTAAAATTAATTACTAAAGAGCTTTGGCAGCCTGAGAAATTGATCTAAACACTGTATAAGCCTCTTTGAGCTTGGTGGCTGCTTCTTTGTACTGTCCAGCTTCCCGCAGAATTTTAGCATCGGCAATTATGGTTTTAGCAGTATCTAATTCTGTCTTCAGTACAGTAACATCTTTACCCTCAGCGTCTGACTCATCAAGGTCTGTATCAATGGCACTGGCTCTATCTCCAGCCCTGTTTTCAGCACCAACCATTCGGGAAGCGTGAATAGAATCAACTATTGCCTTTACCAATTCATGATATCCCATAAAGGACGTACGCAGATTTTTAGCTAAATTCTTTAGTGCCTCGGCTCCGGTGGCAGCATCAATACTAGCTTTAATTGACTGTAAACCAGATATAGCCGTAGTTACCTGACTGGTCAGAGCCGTTTTCTCCGTTTCTGACACGTTGGGCATATTATCAATGCGACTTTGGACTCTCTCAAAATAAGCGATCTGCAAATCCACTACTTTTTGCAGGGTAATTTTTCTTTGATCTTCTCGGCGTTCCATTATCTGATCTTTGGTCATGCCCTGTCTGGTATTAGTATTACCATTGGCATTAGCCACTTCCGGCGTTTCGGCCTGTGAACGGGCATCTTTAAATGCTTGATGGGCTGTACGCATCTCCTCGGCCTTGGTATTAAAATCTCTATCTGTAGGTACAGCTGCTAAGCTAACCCCCACTGGTACCACCAGCAGTATAATTACGATAAAAAAGGTAATTTTTTTATACATATATTTATATTAATTAATACTAATTATTATTGTGCTGTATTTAACAAAGTATTGGTCGACTCATTAACCGTAGTGTCATCAGAGTTAGATGTATTTATCGAAGTCTCTAGGTCTGTCAAGGCTTGTTCCTCACTCGATATAGAAGACTCATCTAAGGCGTTGTCCGCCGATACGGTAGAAGAGTCATTTTGTAAATCATCCAAGGTGCTGGCAAATTCAGGCACTAGCGCGTCGTCGCTCTCTTGATTACCATATGTATCAATTAACGCATCAAGTGAGGCTTCCTCAGCTTGAAGGGGATCTGCGGTAGAACCAACAGTCGAGGTATTTGTATCAGTAGTCACCTGTTCATTATCAAGATTCATGACAACTACAATAGCACCCACCACGACAATGATTACTATAATAGGTATTAAAATTTTATTATTCATAGGCTATAGCTCTATCTGAATTAAATACGACTTATGCTAAAATAATCTTAACACTTACTCATTTATTTGTACATTAAGAAAACCTCAGCTAAACTCATTACTCATCCTCTGATGCCTCGTTGGATTTCTTTCTGAAAAGGGCAATCGCCAGTGCCAGTCTCAGCATCAGGACTAAGCTCACAAAAATGATGGCTATCAGACTCAAGGGAGGCATCCAGGGGTCATAGGAAGAAAACCATCGACCCCAGCCTTTATATTTCAATAAACCAAAATGAATGATCACTAAAATAAAACCAGTGTACCCGCCATACCTCAATAGCCGGCGCCAAGTACGGCCGCCAAGTTCCATTATGGAAAAACGATTCGAAATGGCGGCGAGGCCAGAAAAAATAATTAAGGCGGCTAAGCCTAATAATACCGATATTATTTCCGTACTGTACCAATCCGGCCACGGAAATTCTTCCCGTAGCAGTATAAAAGTGGTCAAGGCATGGAGCAGGGCATAAGCAAACCCGATAACCCCTAAATGCTTACGGTAAACTATTTTTGTATCCAAAAAATTCCAGAAATAGCACAGGGCACTAAGAGATAATGAAAAACCGATCAGGAACAGAGAGGTGATAGCAAATACCTTATTGGCTATATGTAGATCAAATTCACCTCGACGCAAATATAGGTAGAGGCCACCGATGATAAATATAACTATACTAAACAAAATTGTGCGAATCCACAAATTCGTCTTACTTTCCGGCTCTATTTTTTTTACGATCTCTTCGTGTCTCTTGGCAAATGGCATAAATAGATCTACTTAAACTATATTCATAATACCACTATTATTTTAATTCGACTATATTTTCAAAAAAAACTAAAAAGATAATGCCAGTATTTACGAATTGACGCCTCATTACGAATCATTTAATATAAGGATAATATGGTAACAACTCATGCCAAAAAAAATTTAATCAATAGCCCTGATCGACGCCAGACCCGTGAGGTCAAAGTTGGTAGTATTGGAATAGGAGGAGATAATCCGGTGCGAGTGCAGACGATGACCAATACCCCCACCGAGGATATAGAAGCCACGGCTCAGCAAGTTGTACTGTGCTATCGGGCGGGCGCCGAAATGGTACGCATCACCACCCAGTCTCCCAAACACGCTAAAATGCTGACAGACATTCGCCGGCGGGTTATCCAACTTTGCAGCCACGATGTGCCCCTCATAGCTGACGTACATTTCATTCCCGCCGCTGCCTATGAGGCACTAAAAACTGCTGACAAGGTTCGTATTAATCCAGGAAATTTTCTCGATTCGAAAACATTTAAAAAAAGATCCTACACTTCAGCAGAATATAATTCAGAAATAAAAAGGATTGAGGAGAAACTTGCCCCCTTCATAGCCGAGGCAAAAAAACTCAAAAAACCAATCAGAATTGGCTCCAACCATGGTTCACTATCTGATCGGGTTTTAAACCGTCACGGCGACACCCCTCAGGGCATGGTTGAGGCAGCCATGGAGTATATGAGAATATTTAAAAACCATGATTTTGAGAATCTAGTGATAGCTATGAAAGCTTCAAATCCCAAAGTCATGATCGCCGCCAATCGACTACTCATCCAACACATGGATGACGAAGGAATGGACTATCCCATTCATCTCGGAGTGACTGAAGCTGGCAATGCTGATGAAGGTCGTATCAAATCCGCACTAGGGATTGGCACCATGCTCATGGAAGGAGTGGGAGACACCATCCGGGTATCACTTACTGAGCCACCAGAAGCGGAAATCCCTATTGCCTACACGATCCTGCAATCAACCGGACGACGTATTACTAAAACTGAATTTATATCCTGCCCCTCTTGCGGTCGGACATTATTTGATCTAGAAAAAACCACCAATCAAATTAAAGAAAAATTAGGCCACCTCAAAGGCGTCAATATTGCTATCATGGGATGTATCGTCAACGGACTTGGTGAAATGGCTGATGCAGATTTTGGTTATGTGGGTGGCGGTCCGGGAAAAATAAATTTGTACTACCGCAAAGACTTAGTGAAACGCGACGTGCCCCAAAAAAACGCCCTCAACGAGTTGGTGGCATTAATCAAAGCCAAAGGTAGCTGGGTTGAACCAAAAAAAGTGAAAAAGTAATAGCCCTATTGCAACTTTCCCTTGCTACTTACCTTCGCTCGGTATCAAAGTCAATGATGTCGTTGATCTGCTCCGACGTGATCCAAACTGTGCCAGAAGCCACAATGTCGGGTTTCACCGCCGCACCACACGGTTGGGAATCCGACCGTACGTTCTGCGCCAACGAGCGCAGCTGGAGGATTTTCTAAAAGGTAATAGTAATTTCTTATTTAGCCATTTGATGGTAGAGCTGTCCAATGTCTCCTTTTTTATCCATAAAAATCTCTTCAAATTTAATTTTTGATTTATATG
>JADFTK010000032.1 GCA_022560375.1 Patescibacteria group bacterium | reverse complement strand
CAGCGTCCGATTGGGATTCGAGACGCCGGCCGGCGGGAGAATCGAGCAGCCAACGTCCAGCTGCCTTATGAAATTCGTACCGTTCTCCCTCGAAGCGCAGGGAAATCTCGAGGGCCTGGGCCGGATTGAAGTCGAAGACTGTCTTTGTCCGAAAATCGAACTCCTTCCGTCTTAAACCGTCCAAGGTGTAGCGCGCCACGGTCGTCACCACCCCGTCTTCCCGTTGTGCGTAATACTGAGTGGAAAGACCGTCCTCCGGATTTTCCGTTCCTTCCACGGCACGGCCCACTCGAATTGCGGTGGAAGTGCCGTCCTCGAAACTAAACTCGATGTCGAGGCGCGGCGTGTCCAATCCATAGGCGTCGCGGTTCGAGTCGGCGGGAAAGTCTTCGCCTCTTAAATTTTTCAACACCCCGATAAACCGAGACACCGCCCGCTGATCGGTACCCAAGTCCGGGGACTCCGTCAACCGCCACCCCTCTTCGGAGTCCAGCTCGAGCGTAAAATCCTCGCCGGCCTCGCGGAATCGAATGGCCTTCAAGCCCTTGGCATCTCGGGAAAACAAACGCCGCTCGCGAAACGAAGTCGGGTCTTTTGGAATCAAGGTCAGGATATGGCCATCAACAAGGGGTAACTAACCTCTTTTTATTTTTGGCATTGGGGGCAAAAGGTAGTAGTACGACCGCCTAATTTAATTGATTTAATCTTACTGTGGCAGCGGAAGCAAGCTTGGCCACCGCGGCTATATACTTTCAGCTTGGGGAAATATCCACCCGGATTCCCATGGGCATCGACGTAATTTTGGGAGGAAGTCCCTTGCGCGACTATAGCTTTAATCAATATCTTTTTAATCGCTCGGTATAATTTTAATGCCTCTGGAGAGGAAAGGCTCCCCGCTCGGCGGGTGGGCATTATTCTGGCATCGAAACATGCTTCAGCAGCATATATATTCCCAATGCCCGCTATGGCTGTCTGATCTAGCAGCAACTGTTTTACTTTCATGCCCCCTCTCCTTCGCAACAAACTTTTAAAAAAATCCATGGTGAACTGTTTTTTTAATGGTTCAGGGCCCAGTTTTAAATCATTATAAAAATTTTCCAACTCCTCTGTTTTGATGAGTTTAGTAAAACCAAATTGCCTAATATCATTAAAATACAAAACCCCTCCTCCTGATAAATACCAAATAATATGGGTATACTTATTAGGCAAGTTTACCGCGCCATCCTTGATGGGATGGCCACCTGCTTTTGTCTTCTGGCCTCGGCGATGGATAATCTGTCCGGTCATCTTTAAATGTATCAAAAAGCTATAATTATTAGCCATGGATATCACTAATAATTTCCCCCGCCGGCCAACGTTAATTATTTTCGATCCGCTAATATTTTTTTTGTACGCCGCAAGCCGGCCGCGTACCATTTTAGGCAGCCTAACGTCCACTTTTTTTATTGACCTGCTCTTTAGTTCCGGCACGAGCTGACGCCGGATTGTTTCTACCTCGGGAAGTTCTGGCATTATCAGCTAAATATTTAAGCGCTCCTTGATAATAACCCTGTAAATATCTTTACGAGTAACGATGCCACTTATCTTACTATTTTTTCCAACCACTACGACCACCCGATGGATGCCGCGTACCAGCATGATGGAGCCTACTTGCATTAGTGATGTATCGGGTCCGACAGTAACTACTTCCCGTGTCATTAAATCACTGATTAGTTTATCTGATGATTCTACGGTTTTTTTCTCTAGTTGATCCAGGTCAATCCAGGCTCCAGGGCTATCATAAAATTCGGCATGAGACGGATACAGCGCTTTAAACAAATCTTTTTCCGAGATAATGCCGGATAATTCACCATCTTTATTTACTACTGGGGCACCAGAAATATCATGCTCAGACATTAGCTTAGCGGCTTGCAATAAAGTAGATTCCTCTGCCACCACCACTACATCAGTTTTCATTATGTCCTTAACCTTCATATAATTCCTTATATTATTGGTACCTTATATCATTGTAAGGCTACCGCGGCATAAAGTCAATTTTTGCTACTCCCAAATTTACTAAGGTACTTTAAAAAGGTTTATAGGGAATATTGCGATTATTGTACTTATCATAATCTTTTTTCTTATCAATGCTGTCTTGGGCCTTTTTTTCCTCTTTAGTCGTGAAATGCATCAAATATAATATTATGCCCAGCCCAGCACCTATCAGGATAGGGAAACCCATGCCACCGGGCTCAGTAATATAATCAAAAATTCCTTCTATAACATCCATGTTGACTATGCTTCAAACGAACTATGATCACGAGAAAATTATTTAATAACCTCATGTTTTTTGCCGACTTTAGCAAATGCTGCCAGGGCTTGGTCTAGCTGCGCCGTAGTATGGGCGGCGGATATCTGCACCCTAATCCTAGCCTGGCCATCAGGCACTACGGGATATGAGAATCCAATGACATAGATTCCCTCTTCGAGCAGATCAGCGGCCATGCCTTTGGCCAGCTTAGCCTCGTATAGCATGACTGGCACTATGGGATGATCACCCTGGCGGACATCAAATCCTAGCTGGCTGATACCCTGTCGGAAATGTTGGGTATTTTGCCTTAGCTGCTCACGCAATTTCGAGCTAGTGGCCAGAATTTTTATAGCGGCGATTGAGGTGGAGGTTATGACCGGCGCTAGCGTATTAGAAAATAAATAGGGCCTAGATCTCTGTCGCAGAAACTCAATAATCTCCCTACGTCCCGAGGTAAAGCCTCCTGAAGCTCCACCCAAAGCCTTGCCCAGAGTACTGGTAATAATATCTACCTTATCCATTACGCCATTGTGCTCGGCTGATCCTCGTCCGCCGTCTCCGACAAATCCTGTGGCATGAGAATCGTCAACCATTACCAGTGCGTCATACTTTTCAGCTAAAGCGCATATCCCTTTTATATTGGCTACATCACCATCCATACTAAATACGCCATCCGTACAAATCATCTTGGTTCTAAATTTTGAAGACTCCTTTAGTATATTTTCCAGATCATCCATGTCATTATGCTTAAACACCTTACGCTCAGCTTTGCATAAGCGAATCCCGTCTATGATACTGGCGTGGTTTAATTTATCTGATATGACCATGTCCTCTTTCCCCAGGATAGTTTCAAACAAACCAGCATTAGCGTCAAAGCACGAAGAATATAATATCGTATCTTCCGTTTGCAAAAAATTGGAAATTGATTTTTCCAATTCTTTGTGAATGTCGAGAGTTCCACAAATAAACCGAACAGAAGACATGCCATAGCCATATTTATCTAATGACTCTTTAGCCGCTTTAACAAGGTCAGGGTGATTACATAGACCGAGATAGTTATTAGCACAAAAATTTAGTACCTCATGGCCATTAGCGGTAATAGAAACTCCCTGGGGGGTTTCCAAAATCCTCTCTTCTTTATATAAGCCGCCCTCCTTAATTTTTTCAATTTCTTTTAGCAGTGTATTTTTTAATTCGCCTATCATTTTTGATATTATATTTATTTGTTAATTAAATTACGTTTTTTTATTTCTGTTTCTATCTCATGGGCTAATCTGTTGCCAACTCCTTTTATCTTCTGAAGTCCGGCCAGCCAGCTTTTATTGTATATATCATCCAAGCCGCTGGCTAATGATGCCACTGCTTTAGCCGCACGAATATATGATAAGGCCCTAAATTTATTCTTGGCTCCTTTATTTTCCAAGATACTCGCTTTTTGGTAAAAATGAGCACTTATCTGCTTATTTATAGCTGGGATATCCCCACTCATAAACTAAAAGTAGACCCTACTTCTATGGCCACCCAATCTTCTTGTGATGATTCCCATTTATAGGCCTTGAAAGTGTGCGTCTTCTCTGTCTCAGAATATGTATAAACTACGTCCGTGCTGCTACCTATTCTTCTTGATCCCAGCCCTTTTTTATCTAGGACTAAAGGCCGGCTGGTTCTCTCCAGCTTCATCTTGCCTAGGGGGCCATTAAAAATAATATACTCTACACTACCAGGCCCTCTCTCCAAGTCAACAGTTTCATGCTCCAGCATCTCTAAATCATCTTTTATTCTACCTACTATACCTTGCCACTTATCATCATTCATTTTTATTAATTTAAGAGTTTAACTGATTTTTTTCAATAAAATGGTGGGCTTGAGTGAGAATCATTTTTGATTTGGTAAAAGTCAGTTGACTGTGTGCTTCTCGAAAGGGCAGCCATCTATATTCTGTATGTTCCTGGCTCAATTTTACATCCTGGGAAGGGCTTTTGGCTAAAAAGAATATGGCCTCCTTATGCACTGTTTTTTCCTGCGAGTTATTATAAAACCAAGAATTTATTTCTCGAAATTTTTCATAGTACCGCAAATCTTTTAATCCGGTTTCCTCCTCAATTTCCCTTTGCGCAGCATCAAGCTCAGATTCTCCAGTCTCTATAGCCCCGCGGGCGAATTCCCAGCCTTTATGCAAATATTCCAAAACTAGGTACTCAACATTTGCACCTTCGACGTTAAAAATAACTGCCCCGGCCGATTTTTCGTGCAGCATAATATTTATGCCAATATTTATCTTAAATGATCCAGTTGTAAATATTTTAGGGACTCCTCTGCTCTAAACAAAGAGCCAGACAAGTACGCCAATAATTACTATCACCAATACTACAACCAGCCAGGTTTTTGATCCGCCTGGTTTTGATTGATCCTCCTGTGACTCCGGTTGCTCTGGAGCCGCTGGCTGCTCTGATGGTGTCTGTGACTGTGGCTGTTCACTGGGTTGATTTTCGTCCATATAATATGGCCTTTCGTTTAGTTAATAATCAACCTTGACGTTATTATAGTATACATTATTCCACAAACTTATGTCTAGAGTACAAAAACTCTCTTATCCCTTTCAACTTTTCCCCAAAATTATACTATCAAATAAATGCCAATCACAATTAATATTATGGAAATTGACTTCTGGATGATTACCCTTCTGCTGATATCCTCCATAAAAAGAGATGGCTTAAAGCGGGAGATGACTAGGGTCCAAACGAAAATAAAAGCATACTGTAGGGAAGCCACTGTTTCTACCAGGGACAAATACCACAATGAAAGTGCCATGGTATAAATAAATTCTGCGCCAATGCCCATGAGATCAGTAACAGCATTTAGAAAAATATGCCTATACGAGATGCGGTTGAACACCTCTCGCACCTGAGGAAACAAAACCGCCGCCACCGCCAGCCCGATCATGCCCTCTATGATACTGAGGTGAGAAAATGTTTGCACGAATGAATGTGAAGCTAATATTTTTTTTACCAATAGGGCATTCACTGCGAAAAATAAACCCGCTAGAGACATCAATCCCAATAGCCTGCTCCTTATGAAGGAAAAAAGTCTCCCCTGTATCGAGATGATGACCGAGCCACTAATGATAAAAAATATACCCAGGTACTGTACTATAGAAAAAACTTCCCCTAAAAATATCGCTCCTAATATCACAATCATGACAGTACCGATTGCGAATAAAGGCACCACGCGAGATGCCTCTTCGGTAGCCATGGCCCGTAGATAGAAATAAATGGCAAGCAAATAAGTTACCGCTGCCACAGCCACCATGGATAAATCAGGACCATCCATTACCTGTGGTTCAAACAAAAACATACCAGCCCCCACTACCAAAGCCATGCTGCTGAAAATTACCAGCATAAAGAAAGGGCTTCGGACAAAGCGGCTGGCCAAAAGCTTATGCGAAATATTACCTACTGACCATACTAATCCAGCGACCAATGCTAGCCAAAAACCTGCATTCATATTCCCGATACCCCTTTCAGATACTCATAGACACAGCTCGGCATATCCCGACTATAGCCACCCTCTAAAATTGTAAATACAGGCGCTCCTAATTGAGAAATCATGCCGCCTATTTCCCCATACGTCTGTTGATCCAGTGACATATCGGTGAGTGGATCATCTTTATATGTATCAAATCCGGCAGACACGCCAATTAAATCCGGATTAAAATCCTGCTGAGAGATCAATGCTTTTTCAAAAACCTGCAGATACTCCTTTCCTGTTGTTCCGGCGGTAAGAGGGAAATTAAAACAGTTTTTCTGGGACTCTAGACCAGTGCCGGGATATAACGGACTTTGGTGCAAGGAGACGTATCTAACGTTACTATCACCCAAAAAGATATCCTGGGTACCATTACCGTGGTGGCAATCAATATCCAGCAGCAAAACATTTTTTACTCCCAATTTCTCCTGCGCAAAACGAATGGCAATTGCCATGTTATTAAAATAACAAAAGCCGCCTAAAAAATCTTTACCAGCATGATGACCAGGCGGCCGCATTAATGAAAAAGCTGACTCCCCTGCAAAAGATGTCTTTGCAGCAAGCATTGCGGCTCCAGCAGCGAGTTTTGCAAAATCATACATCCCAGGCAGGCTAGGTGTATCATCATCATAGAAATCACCTGATTCGACTTTAGACAAGAGTCCCTTGGTATGTACTCTCAAAATATCCTCAGCAGAGCATCTTTCTGGTTGTAAAAAATCAAAATTAGCCCTTAAAAAATCATAAACTTTACCAACTCGCTCAGGGGATTCAGGATGGCCCGTTTGTTGATACTCCAAGCACTTTGGCGAATAAATAATCTTCATGCCTTAAAATTCTTCACTAGTAAAAAAACTGTGTTCATGAAAATAAATTAGTTACTTTTTTTGGGCGTCCAATAACCGCTGCACCATCTTCTTTAATTCCTGAATCTCCAGCTCGGCCCGCTGATCTACTTCATAATCCAGAGAGTCGCGAATCTCATTTTCCCGTGATTCCCTGTTCTGTGCCATTAGTACAAAGGTGGCCAAAAATATTGCTTCCAGCGAGACGACGAGCACCAAAAAAATGAATGGATAGGGATCCCACCCCTTATCTCCCAGCAGTACATTAGCCCCAATCCATAACACAAAAATAAAAGCGTGAACCCAAACAAACCAGATATTGCCCACTAAGTCAGAGATTATCTGGGCGAGTTTATCTGACCACGATAGCTCTTCCTCAAATACTTTTTTTGGTCGTCGTCTTGGCATAGTTATATAATATTAAATTATAATATAGTGTCAATTGTAATTTTACCCTTTTGGCCTGACTTATAAAAGAGATGCGATGACCACGGCCAGTCATCTGGTTTTTCACAGAGTCCAGCGCGGACCGGATTGTAATGAATATAATCTAATTTTTGTTGTAGTTTTTTTTCAGAATAGATATTGAAATCGTAAAATGATGGTTGCCATATCTGATATTTCTGTTCACTCATTCTCCGCCTCGGGTATGTACCCGCGGTAGCTCGGGTCATGGTATGGGTAGCTCGGGTCCCTTGACCCGAGCTATATCGTGACGAGGTCAAGGGACCTCGTCTACCCGTATGGTACAAATAATCAACAACCTGCCGAGCTGCATGGCTCTTGATCCCATGCATTACCTTCGAAATCGTCAACTTTGGATGTTTATCCACATCCCACCAAACTATCAGATGGAGGTGATCCGGCATAATAATATAACCCAATAATTTGAATCCCAATTTGTTTCTATAAAAATCAATATCAGTTAATAAAATCTCGCAACATTGACCATCCTCAAACAGCGGCTTGTTCCTAAATGTCTTTGTGGTAATGAAATGAGCATAACTGGCTTCATTAAATTTTGGTAAACTCATTTCTTGGCTTTATAATACTTCCTCCCTTTCAACTTCTTGGGTAAATACTCCTGGCTTCCCTCCTCTTTTCTATAGTCATGTGAATATTTATAGTCCTTGCCATAGTCTAGATCTTTCATCAAATCAGTAACCGCATTTCTGAGATGGAGAGGTACCGGCTCATTCATGCTTTCTTTGACATCCTTCTTGGCCTTTAATAATCCGACATAGGCTGAATTATCTTTAGGTGCTTTAGCCAGATATACCACTCCGTGCGCTAAATTTATCTGGCATTCAGGATAGCCTATCAGCTTAACTGCATTAAACACATCCAGAGCCACTTGTAAGGCATGATGGTCAGCCATACCCACATCCTCAGATGCAAATATCACCATCCGCCTGGCAATAAACTCCGGGCTTTCCCCGGCTTCCACCATACGATTTAGCCAGTAGAGAGCCCCGTCAGGATTAGATCCGCGCATCGATTTAATAAAAGCGGAAATGACATTATAGTGCTCCTCCCCCTGTTTGTCGTATTGTAACGCTTTGTGCTGCAGGGCATCCTCCACTGTTTTGAGATCCACATGTTTCACGCCTTCCTTATCTACCACTGTTACTTTAACCGCTATTTCTAAAGCATTCAAGGCTGTGCGTGCATCACCATTGGATGCCTCAATCAATGTATCCAGGGCCTTGGGTGCTATTTTTATTTTTTGTTTGCCTAGGCCAATTGTGTCGTTAGTTAAAGCTCGCTTAATAATCTTGGACAATTCTGGCACACCGTGGCGCTTCATTACAAACACCCTTGAACGAGATAGCAGCGGGGCAATAATTTCGAACGAAGGGTTTTCTGTAGTGGCCCCTATCAAAGTAATAATCCCTGTTTCCACGAATGGTAAAAAAGAATCCTGCTGGGCCTTGTTCCAGCGATGGATTTCATCGACAAAAAGTATAGTGCGTTTATTATGAAACTTACGCCGCTGCTCCGCCTCACTTGCTACTCTACGAAGATCATTGATGCCAGAGGTGACAGCACTCATACTTTCAAAATGTGATTTGGTCATAGTGGCCACTATGCGTGCCAGCGTGGTCTTGCCTGAGCCAGGAGGTCCCCAAAAAATAACAGAAAAAATTTCATCATTTTCGATAGACCGACGCAGTATTTTACCCTTGCCAATAATATCCTCCTGCCCCACAAAATCTTCTAATAGGTTAGGGCGAATACGGTCAGCCAGCGGTGCCTGACGGGACAAATCACCATCGAGCTTGTCATCAAATAAATCTTTTTTTTGACTACTTTTTTTCATGTAATAATTCGTTAGTACGGCGGGTTTCGGGAAATAAGGTCATAAAAGCAGCTGGGATAACAATAAAACCTATTAAAACCATATGCCGTGTTTCATCAAGCCTCACTAAAAACAAGTATACCAAGAGAAGGACTGGTACGAAAAGGAGCGAACGCTGGATAAATTGTGGTTTATTTCGCCACCCCAGATAAGCAAACACCCACATAATATTAAAAATATAGACAAAAAAGATGCCAGGATTAGTAATAGGTGATAAACGAAACCAGTTGATAAATAGTTCAAAATTATAAATATGCTGAAACATCTCAAATTCGACTGAGTGCCCAAATAACACATATCGCATTAGATAGAATGAAAGCGCGCCGCCGGCACCTATCACAACAGAATATAACAATTCCCTTTTCCAGTAACGCTTATAAAGATGAACTATGGCGTAAAAAATTGGCAGAAATAAAATTGCCTCCTTAACAAACATCCCAAGCATCACAATGCCTAAGACAATCCACGGTTTGTGCTCAAGAATAGCAATCATGCCAAATAAAAATAGTAGAAAGTAAATCGGATCGGCTGGTTGAATGTCGTAAATTGAGAGAAACGGGAACGACGCTCCGAGAAAAAGCGTACCTGCAAACGCGGCAATATCTTTGAACCACCGTTTCATATACAAATAAAAAAATTGCGCTACCAGTGTCAAAAAAACTACTCTTACAAATAAATACGCTTCAGCAGTAGTTGTAGATAACGCATTTTTGACTCCTTCACTTATCCAAACTACGACCACACGATAGTGATTAGCTGATGGCCCTTCACCAGACAAGTAGAGCTCGTGCCAAGCTTCCCACTGAGCCGGTGTCTGTGGACTCAGTATGTAACTCACCCCAGCACCCAATAAAACGTAAAAAAAAAGGATGACAAAAATTATTCCTGTTTTTACCCACGTGACCTCTATATCAACGAGTTTAGAAATAAGCATACTTACCTCCTTTTTACTTTATTATCTCTGTCTATTTTTATACTTCCCTAATATATATTCATCTTTTAGCTTGCCGTCTTTTTTTACATGTTGTATAAGCAAGCCCTCTTTCTTAAATCCATTTTTTATAAGTACTTGATAAGATCTTCTGTTAGCAACCATGACATAAGCATAAATTTTCTTAAGCTTAAAATCTCTAAACCCCATCGTCACGATTTTTTTGATGGTTAATGGCATAATACCCTTCCCCCAATGATCTTTAGCCAGCCAGTATCCGATTTCCGCTTTGTGCCCCCGCTCAATTTTCATCAGTCCGACTGATCCTGCAATTTCATCATCGATTATTACGGCTAAGTGGTAACCGTCGGATTCCTTCTTTTTATACTCGTTTAATATCTTGTTGAGGAATTTTTTGGCATCACTCTCTCGATAAGGATAAGGAATATTGAGCGTATGCCTATAAATATCCCGGTGGTTTATTTTTTTGGCTAGTATCTTGTAATCTGTTTTATTGAATGGTCGCAAAGTAAATCCCTGGCCTTTAATAATTTTCTTCATGGTAATAGTTCTTATGCAGACTGTAGTTCATCATAATAATTATCAATAATTTCCATCAATGGCTGGTAGTAATCAATCCTGTCACCTGCTTTTATCTTTTTCTCTAAATCATCAATTGCATACTTTACAGAATCAATTAAATGATCTTTTAGTTTTTTATAAAACTCTCCGGATTTATTGCTTTCCTTGATGGAAGACAAAACTTTTAATGCTTTAGCCCACTTTTCTTCATAATAATCGGGATTTACATCCATATGCCAAGTGCTTGGCCCAAAATTTCGTCCACCTACTTCCAAAAATAACCCCTCTCTTTCTGCTACAATAAATTCTCTTAAACTTTTATTTTTTCTGGCTTCATTGTACTTTTTTAATTTTTCAATTGATTCATCAATCCCGATACTATTCTCTGGATCCAGTCTCTCACATCCTTTAATTATTTCATCCAGTCCGCTAAGTAATTCTACCATCCTATCATCATTAGGATTATCAATCTGGTACTGCTTTTCTAACTGCAAAGTTACATTTTCTAAAACCGCTTTTAATCCTTTTATCTGATTTTCAGTTATGGATTCAGGACCTATTTCCTGTAAATAACCAATAAATTTTTCTCTGTTGGCAATATTAAATCTTATTTCAGAAATTCCTGCCTTCCCATCTGAGGTAAATATGGCAGCACCTGTTTCAGCTAATTCAATATTTAAACCCACTCGATTCATCAATGGTCCAAATTCTTTATTGGCTTTTATTAAATTTAATTTACTTTTTTGATCAACTTCCTCTCCCTTTATTCTTCCCCCCCTTACTGCCTCAGCCATTAATCTCCCAGTGGAAAATTTGGCATTATAATTATCTACCTCGTCTACCATCTCACTAAAATCAATTTCGGACAAACTGATTTTTTCTTCTTCTGGTATGTTTCTTTCATTTTCCATTTTTAAATTATTAATAATTAATATTTACCCATTGGCATATAACGCTCAATATTTCTTTCAAATAGTTCTTTTTTATGTTTCTTAGAAGTAGGCATACTTACCTCCTTTTCTCCTAATCATTTCTGTACCATATTTGATATCAATACAAAACTGCTTATCGCTTATACCAAGCTGATAAAACATATCAATAATAGCTCTTCTATTTTTTTTAGTATCATCTCCTTGTAATTCTATTTCTACAAAAGTACCTAAGGCCTTTACATAGTCAAGGGTAATTATAAACCTGCCTTTTTTATAATATTCTCGTTTTTTGTTAACAGTCGCCTCATGCCTTGCTTTCATGTGATGTAATATTTTTTTTAATTCTCGGATATCACCCACCGACACTTCATATTCTTCAGCAGCATATTGGTTTCTGATTGAATGGTATTCGAGTCTACCCACCCGCTCACCGTGATTATATCGTACCCGTAATATATCCCCTGCTTTTACCTTAGTAAGCGGTCTCTTATACAAAGAATAATACTCATCTATTTGATGAACAAAATTAACCTTCTTTACTTTCAGTTTTTTGAGTTGTTTTCTAATTTCATTCAAATCGTCAACTCGTGCCTTTATTTCGATTTCCATTTAATTGCTTTTAATAATGGCCCGTACAAATCCTCCTGCCACGGAATTTCTAAGGCATCAGATTTGTTTTGTGGATTATAGGGTCTTGTGGTGAATCGGACAAAAGGAATGTCGGTAATTAGCGCCAGCGGAGTACGCTCAGTCCCTTCGCCCATTACTAGTACGGAGCTGACAGCTAAACTATCAACAATGTTAGCCGCGGATACTTTAAACTCCCGGCCAAATAAATCCTTGGTGCCACGATAATCATGGAGTGGCC
>JADFTK010000069.1 GCA_022560375.1 Patescibacteria group bacterium | reverse complement strand
ATTGGAGGCTGCCACTCTGTATATAACGGCTACCTTCAAATAGCAAAGCATCCATCGGTATGGTCACAGTTATGTCATCTCCTGCCTGACCGTCAAAACGAAAACCGCCATGGGCATTATAGCCGCCGCCCCTTGTCTGCCCCGGGTATAAAATTGAATTAACCTTGCTCAGATCAACAGGGGTAGCCAAAAATAAAGGATCGGGGCAGTCAGGCGGGGTGCCGATGGCCACATAACCTTGTCCTGAATTCTCCCAACTTACGCTGCTGGAAGGCTGTTTTGTATCTGAATCCTGGTCAGCTATCTTATCGACCAACGACGGAATGGGGTTTATACTGCTGGATTCATTCACCGTATCACTGTCAGTATCTCTACTAGTAGTATCACTGGCCGGATTATCACTTCGTGATCTGGCAGTCAAAAATAATACAGCAACCACCACTACAATAACTATGGATATAATGATAATTGGTTTCTTCATATCTTCAATATACCAAAAAATTACCTAGTCTTAAAGTCAAGTTGCTGCAGCAATGCCTCGTGTATTGATGAAAAAAACTATAAGGTCACGGCTAATCCAGAAGGGGTTTTCTGCTCGGGAGTACCAAAAAAATTATCATGATCATACCACAAAATTATTGCACAAATCTAGCCAATACCCAAATCCCATTAGCTATTGATTTTTAGAAATTTCATGTGATTAGCCATTTTTTTGGAAATAAATATAAACAGGGGAATTGATTCGGGTATTGACATTTTGTTTCTGTAAAAAAATATTTAGTGTATAATAGCAGGGTAAGTTCAGAAAAATATGAAAAGATTTATTAAAAAACTGTCCTCTATTAGGATAAGTGAACTAATTATTATAGTGGTGCTTTTTCCGTCTTTATGGGCTCTCTTAAATAATCAAAATATCAACATTGGGGTAACTGTTCTCCCGCCCCAAGATCCAGAGATTACGGAGATAACAGCCTATCTGAATCTTAAGGCGTTAAGTATTAGTGTCGCCGGCGAAACAATATATAATACTCAATTGATGTGGCTAGAAGACCAATCTACTGGCCAGGCCATTGAACTAACGACTGACACCAGCGGTCATTTTGTGGCGGCATTAGATAGCTCCAGCCAATGGACCAGCGTCGGTACGCACCAAGTAATTGCTTTAATAGAAATTGAGCAAAAGGAAATTATTTTATTGAAGAGCAATGTATTATCATATACTATAGATGAGCAGTTTAATGTTACCCTCGATCCATTTAGCGAAGATGTAAATTTATTAACTGCTAACATTACAGTGGATGAATTTAAAAGCCTGCAGGATAGATATCAACTAAGTCTGGTCAGCTCCGCCGATTATGCCCAGCTAAAAAATCGATGGCTAAGTTTTGCCCGAATGTTTTTTTGGTTTACCGTCTTTGAATGGACTATTTACATAATAACTTTAGTTTTTGTGCCCTACCTCCTCTTTAGAAGATGGCGGAGAAAAAAATCAGAGCACCAACCGTTTTGGGCTTTAGGCAAGGGTATCTACTTTCAGCACGCCAATTCCTGAAAATTTTTGGATATAATTTTAGGAGGATAAAAAAAATCCTATCAATAAGGGCGCTTAAATAACTATTAGATAACCTAAGGGCAATATTAATATCTCAAATTAGTGGTTATAGGTTGTATATTGACAAACTATGAGAGAGGACTACATTATCTATGCAAAGGTCTAAAAAAATATCTATAAATCCACTAATATATTAGGAAATAACCCTATGATTAAAGATAAGATTAAAATAATACAACATCCAAATATAAATAAAATAATACATCGGCAATTTAGTTATGGTGAATCAATCGCAAATTCGTTGATATTATATTCGATATTTGATAGAAAGTTTTTGGGCAAACTTAAAGAGCGCGTCATCAATTTACCCGATAAAATTAATAAAAAAAGGTTAACTAACATCAGAGAAGAATCTGCCATTCTATTACCTCTAAATTATAAAGCAGCCTTACGCAGAACTGACTGGCTAATCAGCAAAATTAATCACCATAGCAATCCTGAAACTGCCCTAGCCTCAACCATACTAAAAAGTTGGTCGCGGGAACAAACTTTAGTTGACCCCAAACAATTAATCGTTGGTATCATACAGGTAGCCATACCTGGCATCACCCTGGGAAAATTTAATGACAAGTTTCCTATGACAGTCATCATCCGAAAAGATCTAGCGGGTGATCCAGATCTGAATATCTCCCATCAAATAAGTAAGGCCAGCCTTGGCGTACTGGCCAAGGCTCTTGACTTAGCCTCGGGAAATGCCAAAAAACTAGAACCGGAAATTGCTGACTGGTTTTTTGATGCCAAGAAATTACTATTTTACTCGGCCGAGGAGAATGAACTGACTAATATAGTATTGGAGCTTCATAGTCACGGCATTACTCATACTGCCATCCGAGATAACGAAAATATATCCGTCTTAGCTATTAGCCCGGCAGTCAATAGAGTTTATCAATCAAAATTTTGGAAAATAGAGCCTCTAGAAAACTAACTTACTAGCATTTTGCCAGTTGGCGGGAGGATTAGATACACTGAATATCTTTTGATTTTCAGCTTTTGCTTCGGATTCTGGATTAAAACCCCCTGATTCCTTGCTATTCGTAGTATTATTAA
>JADFTK010000005.1 GCA_022560375.1 Patescibacteria group bacterium | reverse complement strand
AATAGCTCCATCGGAGTTATCCAGGACCAAAAGTGCATCAGCTGCTTGAGTACCAGTAGAAACGTTGTCCAGATAGAGTCCGTATTGGGCCGTTGTCGTACCACTAGTATCAGACGCTGTCGTGGTCACGAGGAGGGCATTCTCAGATGTGTTGTTCGTCAGTGTTCTGGCAATGGTCAATGTATTTCCAGCTGCACCAGTAAACGATGTGGCCTCGTCAATAGTGGCAGAATTCGCGATACTGTCAAAGTCGATTGTATCTGCAGTGAGATCTGCATTATCCACATTGGTCAGGGTGTTGCCAGTGTCATTGGCATTAAAGGCGACACCGGTGATTACACCAAGAGCCGTGATGTCCCAGTCATCGGAGTTAATAATCACTGAGCCACTACCACCACCTAGAGTCAGAGTTCCAGTGGAAGTACCGGTATTAATATTGACTGCAGAGTTAGAAGCGTTATTCAAACTAATAGCTGCTCCACTAATGGTAGCACCTAGAGTACCTGTAAAGAGACTAGAAGCGCTTAGGGTAGTGAAGGCACCGGTGGAGGCTGTGGATGCTCCAACAGGCGAACTGTCTACAGCACCATCAGTAAATGCTCCAGTAACATCAATATCCCAGTCAGAAGAGTTAATGGCCACAGTACCCATACCACCACCAAGTGCTAGGGCGGCATTTGAAGTACCAGTATTGATGTTAACTGCGAAGTTAGAATCGTTATTGAGACTAACAACTGCACCACTGAGAGTTGCACCAAGAGTACCTGTAAAGAGACTAGAAGAGTTTAGGGTAGTAAAGGCACCAGTAGAGGCTGACGCAGATCCGATAGTTGTGCCATCGATTGCGCCGCCGTTAATGTCTACCGATGAAAAGATATGTAAGGAAGTCCAGGTAAAGGCGTTAGCTTCATCTACTCCGATGGTGAGTGTTCCCCCCTCAGATCCTGCAGCACCACCAGTGATGCCAGTACCGTTAGCAAGTGATGCCACATAGTTTCCAGTCGTGTCTGTTGTGAGGGCTACCGAATTAGGTTGGATAGTGTTGACACCGAGATTACTGATTAGCACATCACCTGAAGCTGAAACGTAGGTTGGTACGCCAGAAGCGTTTCCAACTATAAGTTGTCCTGAGGTGCCACTAGCTAACTTGTTCAAACCTATTGCTCCAGCAGCAAAATCAGAACCTAAGATTCCGCTAGACGATAATAGGCCATTGGCATCTGCATGGAGCAGACCAGTGCCGAGTGAGGATAACATTGTAGCTCCGCTTACATTTAATGTCCCTATTACATCAAGTCCTTTATTAGCATTAACATTCCCGCTAAAGGTTACTTGCTCTCCGCCCAATTGCAAAATACCGTCACCAATTTTCACCGGTCCGAAACTGCGAAAAATAGCGCCGTGAACATCGAGATCATCACCAATCTTTACTGCGCCAAATTTTCGAAAAATAGCGCCGTGAACATCGAGATTATCAGCAATTGTGACTGCACCCATAGGATTGACAATAGGTCCAGTCAAAAAAGACACGCCTTGGACGTGTAAACTATCTGCTGTGACGACTGCCGCCTGAGCTGCTGGAGCAAAAATCAATACCACAGCGCCAATGAATAAACTTACGTATGTAATTCTGTGCATAATATTTTCTTTCTTATCTTTCTTAATATTTTAAAATAATCTTAAGCTAAAAAATTGATAAATTAAATTTAAGGTTCTCCTTTCTTGTATTATAGTATACTAAAAAATACCCCCCTATGCAAATAAAATTAATTAACCTTAGTTGATAAAAAAAGGCTAACATTAGCTATTTTAAATATACAATATAAAAGTTATCAACAACTGTTATCAATAGTCAATGTTTTCATTTACCATTATTATAAAAAAGTCCGCCATTTGGTGAAACGACAGACTTTTAAGATTTCAGGGGCTTCAGCGGGAGCCTACAGGAATTAATGTAATATGGCTCGACATGTGATCGGGCTACCAGCAATATAGGAATGCCTAATTCACGCAGCAAACTTTTAGATCGGCTGCGAGGCTTGCCTCGTATACATGAGCGTTTTACTTCTAGGCCCATAATTACCGAACCATTACATATATCCCCTACCCAACGCCATGGCTTGGCAAAGACGAAGTCCGGACACCAGATAACTGAATGTTGATCACCCTCTCTGAGATTGAAGATGAAATTCACGTGGTGTATGAAAGATATATTCATATTACCCAGCATTTCTGCAATCAAGACCTCCTCCTCGGTCTCAAAGTATTGATTGCCATAGCAATAATCCGTTTTTTTGCGTCCGCGCGGATGCTGATAATAAACCGTGCCGT
This sequence comes from Patescibacteria group bacterium, assembly GCA_022560375.1. Taxonomy (GTDB): domain Bacteria; phylum Patescibacteriota; class Patescibacteriia; order UBA10025; family JAHIVO01; genus JADFTK01. Next base: position 41,917 of record JADFTK010000005.1, on the reverse strand, counting down.
TGATCGTGATACTGGAACCATTAAGTGCCACCTGAAGATCTGATTGGTGAAAACGTTGATTATCGTCGGCGATACCCTCCTTCCATTGGATATGTTAAATACCAAAAAAACACGCTTTCTTAGCGCGCTTCGTTAACCTCTAAATATTTTTTTATTAATCTAATATCTTCCATAACTGATTTATATCATACCTTTATAGTATTTTACATAGCCATGGTAATAAAAGTTGTTAGCAAAAATAAAACGACCTGTCGATAAATGTATTCGACAGGTCAATACTTGGCGCCTCTACTTTCTCCTGAGGCCGATGACTTTACCATTACAGGTATGGGGCGGTTTATGTACCCCTCCATGATGACTCCCGCATTTAGAGCAGTAATCCTCTTGTCGAGAATTATCTGCATTATTACCTTTATCTTCCGAACAAGATGATTCTCCTTTTTTACCCATTTAACCTCCTAGATTTGAATGAACGATATGCACCATGATTAGGTACTTTTCTATTTTAACAAATTTTTATTAAACATATGGTACACCATCTACGACTTAAAGTCAATACCTATAAAAAAATGATGTCTCAATACATTATACTAGCTATAAAAAAAGACGCATTCCTATTTTTGGAATGCGCCCTAACTACTGACTATCACTTGATAGGGGTTTCTTTCGTCCCTCAAGTAATAAACGATAGAAGACAATGGCGGAATTGATGTCATCACTGATCAACTTGATACTAAGCACCGGCTCTTTAGCATTTACTAGCATGTCCGTGTATTTTCGTGGATCAAGTTTCCAGACTTGCACCTCTATCCTGTCTTCAAGATATTCTCCTTCAGCGATGTTAGCGGATGAACCTTCGAGTGGCAACATGGCATCTATGCTAACCTGATATTTTAAATCAATTTCTTCGAGCGCCTTCACTAAAGTTTCGTATAATTCACCGTTCGGGCCAAGGCCGATCATAGTTGAATAACAGCCTGAACTATGACGATATAGGCGAAGTTCGCCCACCACAACCAATGTTTTGTTCAGCTCCGCTCCTTCAGGTAAATCCTCAGCAGCTACTAGTATAGACAACGACGAATGCAATTACACTACCTCCAATCAACAAACTAAAGAAATAAAAAGGACAACAGCCTATGCTAACTCAATGAAAAAAAATCGTCAAATAAAAAACTTGTCCCCTCCAAAAAAATCCCAAGAAGTTACAAAAATACGAGAACAAATAAAAAACTTGTCCGTTAACAAAGTAAAAAGTTAAAAAATTATGAGGGAAATATTATTATTTTTAGAAAGGGCTTAGCCTAGAACCAAAAAACCAGTAACATACATTATTAAAAGTCCGGCGAAGAAACCAAGAACATTAGTTACTGTAAATATTGAAAGCCACGAGCCTTTGGCCATGCTTTTTGTTATATCAAATGCCACATTGAATATTGCACCGGCCCCGATAGCCAAAAATAGCACGGCCAGCGCAAAAGAAAAAGCAAAACCTCCAATTAAGGTGCCAATAATTGTCGGGACACCAGCAATAAGACCCATAAGAATGAGATGTAAAAGGTAGGTCTTAAACTGTTTGAATGTTTTTGTCAGCGGGGCAATAATAGCCACTCCTTCAGTGGTGTTGTGCAGCATAAACCCAATTACTAAACTGCCCCCCAGTGCTATTTCTCCGATGGCATAGGCGCTTCCTATGGCCAATCCTTCTCCAAGATTATGTAAGCCAATTCCAAGCGCGATTAAGTATCCCCAGGCTAGGGCCTGATGATGGTCGCTGCGGGCTCGGTGATGTTCTGTCTTGTAGCTTATGGCCGAAAGGGTCAAGACGGAAAATAGAAAACCAATAACTAAGATGCCGATGCCATTGAATGCCTGGGGGAGATTCTTTACCAGCTCAAATGATTCGGCCAAAGTATCAATTCCTAAAAACACCAAAATGCCAATGGTAAATGAAAGTAAAAACGAATACCACTCTGCTCGTAACTTTCGAAGAAAAGGGAGCCACAAGAGCCCCAAGAGCACGGGAATAACGCCAACATATATGCCCAATAGGACAAAGGTTCTAGAGTAGAGGATATTAAATTGTGGCGTTTCTACTGCCACACCCACTTCTCCTTCAAAGGTAACGCCGTTTCTTGAAATCAAGGTTATGCGTATGGGATCGCCTTCCAGCCAAGGATATTGCAGCTTAATAACTCCTCGCTTGAGAGGGGCGAGGGTCTGGGAGGGAGTCATGGAGAATTGCCAATAAATATCATTAATTAAAACCTGCGCAATGGTTACTGGTTCTGGTCCGTCATTTATAATGTTAACGGATATTTGCTCAGGCTCTAAAATTATTCTTTGTATAAATGCTTCTTCAATGGGGGGTAACGCTGTTTTAAAAACTCCTAGTGGACCAAAGTTAAGAAAAATATAAAATAGCGCTGCCAAGAAAACAAGGGGGAGCAAGGCGCTTATCCAAAATCGAATCTTGTGATATTTTGTTTGTTCTGGCATTTTATTATTCTATGACTTCAAAAAAGCCCATCCATCCTTTTTCTGCAAATTCGGTTTTGTGGGCATGGAACATGTATTTCCCTGGAAATTTAAATCGTATATCTATAATAGATCGCTCTCCTTGTCCCATGATAACTGTATCAGTGAAAGTGTCTGGTTCCAGAGATGTCCCAGTTCTATATTCATCGAAGAAATTAGCGTGGACATGAAAAGAATTGATCTGATCAAATTCAAGTATATTGATAAGGTAAATCCGTACCAATTCACCGGCTTTTACTTGAATAGGATGTTTTGCGTAGTGAAAGGCCACCGTGTTCACGGCATATATCTCATTTTCTTCATCAAAATTAGTATCAAATCCATTCATAACCATAATAAGCTCTTGATCAGCCTGGGGCCTAGTATCTTCTTTGGGATCAACAATGTAGGCTCCGTAAAGCCCTTTGCTGATGTGCTGACTTACCGGTACAGAATGACAATGAAAAAGATGGACGCCAAATGGATCGGCATCAAATTCATAGGTAAATGTTTCCCCTGGATAAACGAACTGATCTTGCACGGCGCCATCCATTTCTTCAGTGTGGAAGCCGTGGAAGTGCATGGTATGAGGCTTAGTTCCACTATTCACAAAGTGTATCCTAATCCGATCACCTTCAGTTGCTCGGATCGTTGGAGCTGGAACCTGTCCATTATAAGTCCAGGCGGGAAAAAATATACCCGGAGCAATCTCAATTTCTTTATCTTCAGCAATGAACCAATATTCTCTCAGCAGTCTACCATCTGGGAGTCGTGATTCTTTATAAAATTTTTCCCGTTCTTCCGGTGGGAGATTATTAAAATTCCAGGTAGTTAAGAATTCAGTTGGGTCGAAATCATCAGTAGCAACCTCACCAATCATACCCATCTTCTCTTGGGAAATTTGTTGAAGTTTTTTATAGTCAATAGCCTTATCTTCACTAGCCTGTAATACTTTGTCACTATTGTACTCACTGTCATCACCCCTGAATACTAGGCGCCCCAAAGGAGTAAAAACAATTAAGACCATACTAAATAGAAGTAAAAACAGCGTAAATATAAGGGAAAGTTTAGTCCGTGATTTCATGCTTATGCGTTATTGGTTTTCCATGAGGATCTTTTTTGGGGTAGCCAAGAAATTTACTTAATCTGGTAATCACCTCATCACTAAAGGCGTGTTCGAGCTTGTGGGCTTCTCTATGCACATTGTTTTTGCTCATCTTTAGTGCCTCGTGCAAAAATACCTCAATTAGTCGATGTTTATAAGTTAGCTGGCTGGCGAGCGTATATCCTTTGTTAGTAAATATTATTGAAGAATACTTTTTGTAGTTAATAAGTTTATGATTGTCTAAATTTTTAAGTCTTTCGGAAACTGTAGATTTGGCGAGTCGCATATACTTGGCCAGGGTAACAACACCAACACCACCATCGCGCTTTTTGCCTAAGTAATAGATAGCTCTTAAATAGTCTTCTATTGTTGGGGTGATTCGTTTATCTTTCATAATTGTTCGTGTATACGAACTTATTTTTTAGTATAGCGCCACTGGATATATTGTCAATTAAAAAAAGCCTGTTTTTTTAAAACAGACTTTAATAGGTAGAAACAAATATCACTTACTTGTTCTTGGCATCAGAACAATTTGAAGCTCTCAATTCATCAGGTGTTTTGTTGCTGCCTTCGCAGTACCCTGTTTCCGTACGGTCGTGACCGATCAATTTACCGTTAACTATATCAATGTTGCCATTACAACATGGACAAATTGCTTTTCCTTCCGCCATGTCTCCTCCAATTTTTTAAAAAGTGCCATACCTACTTCTTTTCATATATTGATATTTGCCAAACCCCCTTTCTATCTAATACTTTTTCAAATCCTTTTTGGGTAATTAATTCGTGAATATCCTTGTGAGGATGAATAAAAAAATTAAACCCTTTATATTTTTTTAAAAACTGAGCTGACCAATTCAGCACTACGCCAAACATTTTCCAAAGTCTTAGATCTCTAGGATAAACTATGGCGTAATAGTGCTTGGCCCGAGCCGTTCCTGCCTCTATAAATTCCTTAAAATTGGGCAAGCAGCAAATAACTTTATCAGACACCACTATATCATGATCCGATAAATTACCATAGTGTTGTATAAAGTCCATGGTCCTAAACTCTACCGCATCATCCAAATTTAATTCGTGACGCAGAACCTTAGCTCTTTCGAGATAGGCATAAGAAATATCAATTTCCAGAGCGGACTTAGCACCTTTTTTTACTAACTCCATACCCAGATAGCCTACTCCACTGCCGATCTCTAAGACAGTCATGCCACCGATTTTATCCCCTAGATAGTCAACAATCTGCTGTGAGGATTTTCGCAGACCCCTTTTGCGATATCTTTTTAAATCCTTTTTTGCTTGCTTTTGATCAAAAACACGATCATAGTTGGCACAACATTCCATAAATTCAAAAAAAATAAATACTAATTAATAAACTCTAGCACTATTGTTATTCTTAATCAATAAAAAAAGACCAGTTTCCTTCGACTGACCTTTTTAAATTTTTTACAGCAGTTATGAACCGCTTACTACTTCGAAATCTACCTCCTGGCCTCCATTTTCTTCATTCAACCGTGCGATAACCATACTGATATTTAGTTCAGAAAAGCGTTGGTTGATGATAATCTGTGCTTTCTGTAAATCTGAGGTGTGGCGATCATGCTCCTCCTGGTCGCTACCGAACGCGGTTCGTCCTCCATAGGCCCCGCAGTCTAAATGGTTAATGAGATATACATCTTGAATACTGTGCAGACGGCGGGCGGTGCCAATTTGATTCAAGATATATTCCTGAACATGTTTGGTGCCGCTAACTATTCCTTGCACTCCCCCGGCCACGCTGACCTCGTCGTATTGATCCTTTAATCCCTGAGATACAATAAAATCTCTAAGGTGTCCAATGAACCTGTAGTCCATACAGTGCAATACCAGCGCCTGGCATTTATGCGTCATATAATCCCTTTCACTTTTTATGTTGGTTTTATTGGTGATATTGGTCTATTTTTTCTTCTGCGCCTCACGACTTTTAAACGGCTTAGTTCTTTCTCAATCTTGGCTGATATGGCAGCAAACTCGCGTGCATCTACACCTTTCTCTTTTGATAATTTCTCTGCCCTCTGTCGCGCTTCTTCAGCTCTTGCTTCATCAATTTCTTCCGCTCGCTCCGCCGTATCAGCTAAAACAATCACTTTATTTGGCTGCACTTCAATAAATCCACCTGAGACAGCTAAGCTACTTTCTTCAGAGCCTTTTTTGATGCGAATCTCACCAGGCTTTATTACTGAAACCAGCGGGATATGATTTGGCAATATGCCAATCTCTCCGCTCAAGGTCGGTAATATAACCTCATCAACAGTATCAGAATATACTGTGCGTTCTGGTGTAGTAATCTCAAATTTAAACTTGTCGGACATTATACTTTAGTTACTTCTTCTATACTACCCTTCATATAAAAGGCCTGCTCAGATACTCCATCGTGCTTACCATCCAATATTTCTTGGAAGCCACGGATAGTATCCTTGAGCGGGACATACTTCCCCCCCGTCCCGGTAAATGTTTCTGCTACGAAAAACGGCTGGGATAAAAATTTTTGTACCTTTCTAGCTCGGGTGACGATTTGCTTATCTTCATCAGACAACTCCTCCATACCCAGAATGGCTATGATATCCTGTAAATCTTTATAGCGCTGCAAAATCTTTTGCACACCGCGAGCAACCTGGTAGTGTTCCTCGCCAACTATACTCGGCTCTAAAATAGTAGAGGTAGAATCAAGCGGGTCAACAGCTGGATAAATACCTAGCTCGGTCAAAGCGCGTGATAGTACTACCGTAGAATCTAAATGAGCAAAAGTAGTGGCTGGAGCAGGATCAGTTAAATCATCAGCCGGTACATATACCGCCTGCACTGAAGTGATGGAGCCTTTGTTAGTGGAAGTTATTCTTTCTTGCAGCTCACCCATCTCCGTAGCTAAAGTCGGTTGGTAGCCAACTGCTGATGGTATACGTCCCAGCAAGGCTGATACTTCTGAACCGGCTTGGGTAAATCGGAATATATTATCTATAAACAAAAGGACGTCCTGCTTTTCCTCGTCCCGGAAATATTCTGCCATGGATAATGCGGACAGGGCCACTCTGGCTCTGGCTCCAGGGGGTTCATTCATCTGCCCAAAAACTAAGGCGGTTTTATCTAATACTCCGGAGGCTTTCATCTCATGGTACAAATCATTGCCCTCGCGGGTTCGCTCACCTACTCCGGCAAATACGGAATATCCACCGTGCTCTTGGGCTATATTTCGGATTAATTCCATGATAATAACTGTCTTACCGACACCTGCTCCACCGAATAATCCTACCTTGCCGCCTTTGATAATAGGAGCAATCAGATCAATCACCTTGATTCCGGTTTCCAGAATTTCCGTAGAAGTCGACTGATCGGTAAAGGGCGGTGCCTCACGATGAATAGAATATTTTTTGGCTGTTTTCAATTCACCGGTATTATCAATGGTTTCTCCTAATACATTAAACATGTGGCCCAGCGTTTCTTTGCCCACGGGTACGGAAATTTGCTGGCCGGTATTCACAACGTCCAGACCTCGACGCAGTCCATCAGTAGTATCCATGGCCAGCGTCCGTACGATACTACCCTCAAGCTGCTGTTGTACCTCTAATACCAGTTTAGTATTATCTGAAGTTTGCACTTCCAGAGCAGAATAGATCGACGGCAGACCGTTAATAAATTTGACGTCGACTACCGGTCCGATTATTTGGGTAATTTTTCCTTTATTTTCTGACATATTTTTTCATTTATCTTTAGTAATATTATTAATTAAGACACTGCCGCGCGACCAGCGCTTATCTCGGCTAACTCAGCTGTTATCACCTGTTGTCTAGCCTGATTAAAACTCAAAGTAAGATCGTCAATCATATCATTAGCCGCATCTGAGGCATTGCGCATAGCCACCATTCTAGCCGAATGTTCTGAGGCATTGGACTCTAGTAGTGCCTGATAAATTTGTAATTCGATCAAGCGGTAGAGCATTTGGTCTAAGACATAGTCAGGAGATGGCTCAAACGTATATTCATATGCCGGAGCCTTCTCGGCAGGCATCTCGTCCCCGTCTACTGATCCCAGCTCCTCGTCAGCCGAATGAATTGGCAATAATTGGCGAAGCCGAGGTTCTTGCGAAATAGCCGAATGATAATCCGTGTAAGCCATAACCACTTTATCGTATTTGCCGGACAAATAATCATCAATGACCATTTTTGCCAAGGCCTGAACTTCGGTAATACTCTCAGCCACATCTGATTTTGTAAATTCAGCCACTATTTTATAGTGATGCCTGGTCATGATATTGCGGCCACGCTGTCCGACTAAAACTACCTCAATCTTGGCTGCCTGATTTTTCTCAGCGAAACCATTACAATATTTAGCCGCCAGCTCTACAATTTCCCTATTAAATCCTCCACATAAACCTCGGTTGGATGACAGCAGAATTAATCCCAGGTTGTCGTTCTGGTCACGCTTGTGTAGTAGCGGATGGTGGGCAGGATCAGTTCTGGCTGATAGATCTTTGACGATCTGCCAGGCAGTCTGGGAGTATTTCCTGGTAGCCACTACCGACTGTACAGCGGAACGCCTTTTTGCTGCCGACACCAACTCCATAGCTTTGGTAATTTTTTTGGTATTACCTACGGAGCGGATACGCCTTTGAATTTCTTTTGTTGCTACTGGCATGATTTACTTTTTTATGACAAAATCTTTCATTTTTTTATAATCTTCAATGACCGCTTTCAACTTTTTTTCTAACTCCTCTGACAAATCACCATCGCTAGCAATACTCTTTAGTAATTCAGCTTGTGATGTACTTAGATATTCAATGAATGATTTCTCAAACTCCTTAATTTTTTCCACGGGTATATCATCAAGTAAACCATTGACGCCGGCGTACAGAATCGCCACCTGCTGGGAAACTGACATTGGTTCGAACTGTCCCTGTTTCAATATTTCAGTCAAACGTTTACCTCTCTCCAGCTGGTGGCGAGTAGCTTCATCCAGATCAGAGCCAAACTGAGCAAAAGCAGCCAATTCACGATATTGGGCTAGATCTAATCGTAATTTACCAGCCACTTTCTTCATGGCCTTAGTCTGCGCAGCTGAGCCGACTCGCGATACGGACAAACCAACATTTAGGGCTGGCCGAATGCCTTGATGAAATAAATCCGGCTCCAAATATATTTGACCATCAGTAATTGAAATTACATTAGTTGGTATATAGGCGGAGACATCGCCTGATTGAGTTTCAATAATCGGCAAGGCGGTTAGTGATCCGCCACCATTGTCTTCATTGAGCCTGGCCGCTCTCTCTAGCAGCCTGGAGTGCAGATAAAAAACATCTCCGGGGTAGGCTTCACGACCTGGTGGTCGACGTAATAATAATGAAATTTGGCGGTAAGCCCAAGCATGCTTGGATAAATCATCATAAATTACTAAAGCATCTTTACCCTGATCCATGAAATACTCACCCATGGCACATCCTGAATACGGGGAAATAAACGATAGCGAGGCCGGATCTGACGCACCAGCCATCACTACGATAGTATGATCCATAGCTCCGCGCTTTTCTAACTCCGCCACTATTCTGGCAATTTTTGATTCTTTCTGACCAATGGCAACATATATGCAAATCACACCCGTATCTTTTTGATTTACAATAGTGTCTATAGTAATAGCTGTCTTGCCTACTTGGCGGTCGCCAATGATAAGCTCACGCTGGCCTCGGCCAATCGGTATCATTGAGTCAATAGCCTTGATGCCAGTTTGCAAAGGCGTGTCCACTGATTTTCTGGTAATAACTCGAGGGGCGATTTTCTCCACCGGATAAAATTTGTCAGATTTAATATCACCTTTACCATCCACGGGTTTACCCAAGGGATTCACTACCCGTCCTACCAGTGACTCGCCAACCGGCACCTGCAATATATTACCGGTACTTTTCACCGTATCCCCCACATTTATACCTGATTGATCATCCAAAATAATAGCACCGATAGTATCTTCTTCCAGGTTCAAAGCCACCCCGAATTTTCCGCCAGGAAATTCAAGCATCTCGGCTGCCCTGACCTCGGCTAATCCAGAAATACGGGCAATACCATCACCAACCTCTTCAACGGTACCAACCTTTTCTTTGGCCACAGATGTTTTGAAATCAGTAATTTGTTTTTTTAATTCATCGATGATGAAATCTTTATTGGACATATATAGTTCTTATTATCTTTATGGTTACTTGGTTAATGATTGAGCTAATAAACTAAGCCGCTGCTTCACACTGCCATCAGCCACCGTATCTCCGTAATGCAGTACGATGCCCCCCAGCAATGCTTTATCAATTAATTCTATCAATACTATTTTTTTACTAAAATGTTTTTCTAGCTCCTTTATTAAACTCCGTCTTTGTTTATCTGCCATCTTATCAACCGTGGTTACTGATACTTCTAGAATATTTTCCTGTTCATCAGCATACTTACTAAAAGCTTTAATCACTTTTTCAGCTTGCGATAAACGCTTGTGCTGAACTAATAATTTAATAAAATTTTTAACACTTTCTCCTATGGCATCACGGCTGGCATTTTGTGTCACCTCATACAGGCTGATAGCATATTTTTTCGGGGTAATCTTCCGCATACTATTCTTTCACCTGGTTTAGTGTTTCATCAATAAGTTTCTGATTGTCAGCGGCATCAATATTTTTATCAATAACCTTTTCGCTGGCGGAAATAATTATATTTGATATCTCTTTTTTTACCTCGCGTACCATTTGCTCCTTGGCTGAGGATAAATCCTCTTTAGCTTTGGCTCCCATTTTATTTATTTCCTCACGTGTTTGATGAAGTTTATCCTCACGTAATTTTTCTGTATCCTCAGCAACTTGGGCAGCTATTATTTGCGCTTCTTTCTTAGCTTCTATAATAATCTGTTCTCGTTCTATCGCGGTATCCTGCATTCGTTTCTCAATTTTTTTTGCATCATCCAAACTTTTAGTAATATCATCAGTCCGTTTGTCCATCACTTTACGCAGTGGGCGCAGAGCAAAATACCATAGCACCCCTAGGACAATTGCAAAATTAATTACCTGGGCTATTAAAAGTTTCCAATCTATGTGAAATGTTTTTATTAATTCATCCATGTTTCATTTTTTTAATCATATGACCACAGAAGACCTGATAATTGACAGATCTTCCGTCCGTCAGGCGACTAATTAATGCCAAAGGCAATAATCAGTGCATAAATAGCAATAGCTTCCGCAAAAGCGGCTACTAATAGCATGGGTACCAGTATCTTGCCGGCAGCTTCCGGATTACGTCCGATAGCTTCCATAGCTTTGGCGCCTATCATGCCGATGCCGATTCCTGGTCCCAAGCTACCCATGCCGATGGCTAGGGCTTTTGCTAACATTGTCAGGTCTGTTCCTTCCATGTGTTTTTATCCTTTCTACGTTTGCTGTGCTCGACCAGTAATTATTTTTTTTTAAACAGGGTCGGTACAGCAAACATTACTTATATCTATATTAATTATACCATTAATGTTCTTCCGCCGTTGAGGCGATAGTGAAATATACTAGCATGAGTATGCTGAAGATTAACGCTTGAATCATGCCAACAAATACCTCCAAAAACAGGAACGGTATGGGCAGAGCCAAGGCAAATATGACCGCAATTGAAGACAACAGCACCTCACCGGCAAATATATTTCCGAACAATCGAAATGATAGTGAGGCTACTTTAGCAAATTCACTGATAATTTCAATTATCCCAACAAAAAACTTAATTGGGTTTATAAATATGATAGCTGGCTCTTTCTTTAGCTTACCAGGTATTTCAGCTAGGGCTTTAACATTAAAAAATTTATTCATGTGCTTGAAGAATCCTACCGTAAATATACCAAATATATTAGCTCCAATAACGGTAAGCAGAGCTAAGGCCAATGTCGTATTCAAATCGGCCATGGCTCCGCGAAAAAACGGGACAAACAATAATTCTGCGCCGTGCTGCTCAATAAAACCAATGGAGCCGATACCAGGCAAGAGGCCTAGCCAGTTATTTAATAGAATAAAAATAAAAGCGGCAAAGACAAACGGAAATACTTTTTTTGTCTTGGCTCGGTCACCGGTAACAGAATCCGCTAAGTTCATGGCTCCCTCAACCACAATTTCAAAAGCATTTTGCAACCCTCGAGGAATACGCTTTATTTTTTTGCTAATTATAATTGATAGGATGACAATCCCCACTACTACTATCCAGGCATTGATTAACGAATTAGTAACAGTAAATTCACCAATATTAAAAACTGGCTCAGCAAAGAGCGTCAACTCATGAGATATTTCTTCATAAGTATTGGCTGCAATTTCAGCTTCGCTACCTATGGCTGTTGTTAATTTTACTAGATTCATGTTTATTTGTTTCTTTATTTTTTTGCTCTCTTTCTATTTTTTTTATATAATTTCTTCCAATTTTGATCAAAGAAATTATGGATATGATAAAAGCTATTGTTGTCAGTCCCAGGAAAAACCACGGCTCCTTATCAAACTTTTCATCCAGGTATCGCCCTAGCAGTAGAGCGATGACAATGGGTCCAACCAATAATCCAGATATCTGGACAAAAATCTTTATGGCTGGCTGCCACCATACTTGTTGAGAATCTTTATCCATTGGTAGGCGCTAATAGGTGATTAAAATAGCTACAATTTGGCTACCCTTAGGAAATATATTCATTCATTATCTTCAAGTTGGCTGTCATACTATCTTATCTTAACTAATAAGTCAACACCCTGTGTTTTACGAACTGGGTAAAATTCCTTTTTTTGGCTAATATAAAGTATTTTATTGCTCCAATAAAAAAACCCTCGTATCGGCTAGGATACGAGGGGTGTAATAAGCGAAACATGGGGATGCTTTTTACTCAACCAATTGGCCAAAAAAGTGGCTAATTGGCGGATTGTCAGATCTAGACGGGCCGATCTATTAAACGGCTTCATGGGCGGATCTTGGATATCCATTGTCGAAGCGATCATCCGACGGTGGTTGCTGTGAATCGTGGGCATACCGAGTTTCTCTTCTAACTGCTCACAAATTTCGTGAGGAAACGTAAAGCACAATCCCAGTTCAGCAAATGTTGAATTATCTGTAGCTAATTCTAATTTGACAGAACTTGGCGAGTCAGTATCAATCGGCGCAAAGTTTAACGGGAAATCAGGTTTAAATCCAAGCAGATAATGCTGCTTACCGGACTCACCCCTGCAGTTTTCGTTAAGGACCCGTAGTAAAAATTCCTTAATGATCGGTTGGGCTTGATTGGCTAGCATATTTAAAGAACCTCCTGTTTGATTTTTTTTTTTTATAACAGCTCATATTAGCATCAAAAAAACCTCTTTGTCAAGAGGCCTAAGGATCCAGAATTAATTACCCATTTTTACCCGTTAATCTTCATTCGGCTTTTCTAACTCCAATGGCTCCACCTTGCCACCTTTGTTTGAGATTTTTAATACGTCTTTATCTACCTTTTTGAATTCTTTATAAGCAGTATTATATGTGTTCACGGTAGTACCCAAATGTTGGCCCAGCTTTTGTAAATAATTATCATAGCTGGATAAATGCTTAGCCAAAGCCTCAACGTTTTTACGAATCCCTTTAGCTGACTCCTCAATTTTCAAAGCGCGCAAACCCTCCATTACTGTCTGCAGATATGCTAGAAAAGATGTTGGAGAAACTATAATCACGTGATATTTATTAGCGGCGCGCTGTATCAAATTTTCAGTCTCCTCCGTGACAGCGCCAATTTTATTCACCAGCAGATCGTAGTATATCGCCTCAGATGGTATGAACATAAAAGCAAAATCCATTGTATTCTCGTCCGGACGGATATACTTGGCTGTTTCCTGTATCCGATTCTTGAGATCATTTACGAACGCTTTTTCTAGAATACTACGTTCGGTTTTATCATTCGTGGCTACAAGCCGATTATAGTTTTCAAGGCTAAACTTAGAATCAACCGGTACCAGCCGATCCTTGATTTTCACTACCGCGTCGACAATCTCACCATCCTTGAACTTATACTGCATTTGATACGAACCCGGTGGGAGTACGTTCTTTAAAAGGTTATCCAAAAAATACTCGCCCAAGATGCCTCGTTGTTTAGGATTTTGAAGAATATCCTGAAGGTTCTGTAGCTGGTCCGAAAAATTTAAAACTTGTTTGTTAGTTTCATCTAATTTGGTAAGGCGTTCTGTAACATCTTGAATAATCTTAGTAGAATGGCCAAACTGATCTTGTATAACCTTTGTAGATTCTGATAATTTAGTATCCACGACTCTGGTTAGCTCTGAACTTTTTTCATTGAGCTGGCCAATCCGCTCTTCCAGTCTAACCATTTTCTCATGTAATTCCGGATTACTACCATTGCTGGCACCCTGACGGCGAACAGAAAATATGACAAACCAAATGCTTATAAATATCAAGGTTGCCATAACAAGTAATATAGTATCCATTTTTATTAATTTAAATTAAAAAACTTCATAGCATTATTAGTAGTAGTTTCCTCAACCTCATTATACGTTATCCCTTTAATCTCCGCCACGCGGTCAGCAATATAACCAACGTATCTGGGCTCATTGCGCTTGCCACGAACTAATTGTGGAGCTAGATAAGGTGCATCAGTTTCAATCATGAGTCTGTCCATGGGCATTTCCTTGACCACCTTAGCCAGCTCATCAGTTTTAGGATAAGTAATAATTCCCGTAAATGAAATCATAAATCCGGCCTTGATAAACTTCCTGGCAATCTCCCGGTCCGCGGTATAGCAGTGTACTACCCCGTTATTATAGTCTGACTCTTTTAATAATCGCAACATGTCGTTATATGCTTTGGCCATATCCTCTTTAGATCCACGGCAATGTAATATCATCGGCAACTTCAATTTCTTGGCTAAAGCAACCCCTTTCAAAAAACCCCATTGCTGGATTCTGGCAAACTCCCGCTTGGGCACATTTTCAGGTACGTGATAATAATCAATTCCCATTTCTCCAATGGCTACCACCTTCTTACTTTGGGCTAATTTTTCATAGGCCTCTGGACTGAACTCTTCCTTACGAGTTTTAAACGGCAGCTCAGATTCATCAACATGCATATCGAACATATGAATGGGGTGCAGACCGATGGCTGCGTAAAAATTATCAGGATACTTCTCCGCCATCTCTACTGCTCGTTGGCTGGTGGAATATTGTGAACCAACATTAATAACCCTTACCTCAGCATCGATAGTACGCTGGACGACCTCATCAATATCATCTTTGTAGGCCGCAAAATTTAAATGGCAATGGGTATCTATTAACATGGTAAAATCAAAATCAAAAAAATAATAATAATTTATATCAAAAAGATTTTTTACACGCACGTCTCGCCCCGACACCCAGAGCATAGCGATGTGGTGCGGGGTCTATTAGCATACTTACTGAATGATCTTAATTTTTAGCACCTCGGGAATGAGTGGTGTTAATACCACTGCTATGGTCATTAGTATTCCTGCCAAAGGCGAGCTATCAATGGCTTGATTAATGTAGGGTGATATTTGAAAACTGCTAGTGATGGTCAGGATCACACCCAATACCAAGGCACCTTCAAAAAAACCCAGCAGGGCCCCGCCCAACCGATTAATCGAGCTGGCCATGGGTATAAATCTGATAATTTTAAATCCTTTATCAAAAGCATATACCACATAACCAATGCCTCGAGACACCACTAAAAATATTAAGATAAAAGCTAAAACTTTAGCTACCTCCGGCTTGAGCAATAAAAATTCAAAAAAAGCAGAAACTTGATTATAGAGATTACCTGCCACCACTACCCCCATGACCACCCCAAAAATTGCACCCAACGTATGAATCAATCCAAAATAAAACCCCGCCCCGACAAAACCGGAGAAGATAACGAGCAATACTGTGTCAAAGGTACCCATATTTAGTGACTTATAATCTTTTAAATAACGGCTCGCCCTTAATAATTTTGTCAGCGTTCAAGCCGCCCACTATTGAGGCCGCCACATCCGGCATAAATGGATTTAGCAATGGCACCAAATCAGATAAAAAGCTGGCTAACTGGCTTAACAGTTCATTCAGCTCCTCTTTCTTATTGGCATCCTTGGCCATCTTCCACGGTTCATTGGAGTCTATCAACTGGTTAGCCTTGGCAATCGCCTGCCAAATATTTTTCAAGGCCTCATCAAATTCCAACTGCTCAATTTTCTCGCCAATCATTTCCAGATAAATTGGCGAAGGCAGCTGCTTGGGTATACGGCCATCACAATACTGCTCAATCATATTAAAAACTCGACTTACTAAATTACCCAAATTATTAGCCAAATCGGCATTGTACTTTTCTTTAAAAAGGGATTCTTTAATATCCCCGTCTTGGCCAAAGGGAAATTGAGACAGCAGCAAATAGCGGGTCCCATCAACTCCATACTGCTCTACCATAGCATTAGGGTCGATGACATTGCCCAGCGTCTTGGACATTTTTTGGCCGTTGAGGCTGAAAAAGCCGTGGGCAAAAATTTTCTGGGGTGGTTTTAGCCCAACCGCTATGAGCATAGCAGGCCAATAAATAGCGTGGAATTTAATAATATCCTTGGCCATCAGGTGTACATTAGCCGGCCACCATTTATTGAATTGCTTATCATCCCGGCCATAGCCAATGGCGGATATATAATTTTGTAAGGCCTCCACCCAAACATATATTTTTTGGCTACTATCTATGGGGAAGTCCAAACCCCATTTTACCCGCTCGCGGGTTACAGAAAAATCCTTTAGGCCTTGCTTAAACAAGCCCAGCACCTCATTTTTCCTACTAGCTGGCTCGATGATCATCTCGCCCGACTCGATCATTTGCTCTACCCGGGGTAAGTATTCTTCAAGCTTAAAAAACCAATTTTTTTCTTTCACTAATTCTGGCTTTACTTTATGCACGGGACATAGTCCTTCAGCTAGGTCCTTCTCGGTATAAAAATCCTCGCAGCCGCGGCAATACAGTCCTTCATAATCACTCTGGTATATAGCGCCAGCCGCATGTAATTTTTTCATAAATATTTGCACGGATTCATTGTGCTCCCGTAAAGTAGTCCGCATAAATATATCATTGCTAATTTTCAAATTAGCAAAGGTTTTCTGGAATTCTGTAGCATTTTGGTCCACAAACTTTTCGACACCCATATTATTCTCCTCAGCGCTCTTAGCGACTTTATCACCATGTTCATCAGTACCCGTCAAAAAAAATACTTCGTCACCTTTTTGCCGATAGTAGCGAGCTAAAACATCAGCCGCAATAGTCGTATAGGCATGACCAATATGCGGCTTGTCATTAACATAATAAATAGGGGTGGTGATGTAAAATTTCTTTCTCATAATAACACTATTATACCAAAAAGTAGGGTTTCAAACAAAAAATTGAGCTTAAAGTTATTCACTAATATACCTTAATAAATAATTTGTGTTTTTTAGATTATCTACTACCATTGAAGCGCCGCTACTTTCTAACTGTTTTTTTGTATAAATTCCAGTTGCTACGCCGATAGTTTTGACGCCAGCCTCTCTCCCCGCATTAATGTCTTGCGGTGCATCACCGAATAAGAACACATTGTTAGAAAAGGTAAAATTAAAATTCGTTTGAGCTTTTTTTATTGCAATTTTTACTAGTTCAGTCCTGTTGATATGTTCGTTTCCAAAACCCCCTACCTTAAAATATTGATTCAAGTTGAGCTTCTTCATTTTCCCCCTTCCAATTGGTTCGAGGTTACCCGTCACTAAACCCATTAATATATTATTTTTTTTAAAAGCGCTCAACAATTCTCTCACACCATGTAATATGACAATGTTATCCTCCTTATAAAGTTTTTTGAAAGCATTTACCATTGTCTCCATGCATAAATCTATTTTTGATTTTATTACTGTATCGTCCAGTCCACTAACTCGTAGTACTTCATAAATGATTTGTTGATCAGTCTTACCGTGACACTGAATAACTTCAATACTTGTATCAACTCCATAGACTTCTTTAAACGCAATAGAAAATGCTGCCTTATGTCCAGTAGAGCTTGCTATTAAAGTTTTATCAATGTCGAACAAAACTAATTTGTTCATATGTATTTTCTAATTACTTTTCACAGCTTTATTCCACGATGATATTACAGCATTTTTTAAAATTGTGTTATTTTTTCCCGGCCACTAATACCACAAACTCCCCTTTTACCTCATCGGCTCTTAGACTAGCTACCACCTCTCTCATAGAACCTCGATAGATAGTTTCAAATTTCTTGGTGAGTTCCCGGCCGACAACCACTTGGCGTTTCTCATCCAGTAATTCAACTAAGGCCTCTAAAGTTTTTAATATCCGGTGTGGTGATTCGTAAAATATAATAGTATGTACGGAATCATTAATGGAATTAAAAATACTCTGCCTCCCTTTTTTATTGGGAATAAAGCCCAAAAAAGTGAATTTATTAGTGGGCAAACCGGCTACTGACAGGATAGATCCTAGAGCTGAGGCACCAGGTACTGGTACAACTTGAACACCTGACCCTAATTCCTCCACTACTTTTGATACTAAGACACCCCCCGGATCAGACAACCCCGGCGTGCCAGCATCAGTGACTAAGGCCAGCTGCTTACTATCTCTCAATAATTCAATTATATAGTTCACGCGCTGCAAACCGGAATGCTGATGATAGCTGATTAGAGATTTTTTAATCCCAAAATGATTTAACAATTTTAACGTATGTCTGGTGTCCTCACATAAAATATAATCAACCTCTTTTAAAATTCTAAGGGCCCTTAAAGTGATATCTTCTAAATTTCCAATCGGGGTAGCAATGATATAAAGTGTGCCCATGAATTTATTATTAATAGTTGACACCTAGTAGCTTACTGGATTATACTAATTTGAACAAACTGCACCTACCACATAGGGAGGAATAATGAATGTCGGAGTAAAAAAACGGGATGGTGAAACATCCGAACGAGCTCTCCGACGCTTTATCAACCTAGTCAAGAAATCAGGCCTTTGGGGAGAGATTCGTAAACTTCATTACTACGAAAATCCATCCACTATACGCAATAATATAAATATTAAAAAAAAGCGAGAGCTCAGCCAGGCCCGTCTAGAGAGAAACCGTAAACAATAAAGTTTACGGTTTTTTTAATCTACCTGTTCTTTATCCAGCGTATTGGCCTTCTCCTCCCTCATCGCCAGAAAGTCCTCCATAAATACTTTGATGATCAGGCTGACTGGTACAGCCAATAGTAATCCAACAATACCGGCTAATTTAGCCCCAGTCAGCATAACAATAATGACCACCAAGGGGTTCATGCCCACTGTTTTTTCCATTACCTTGGGTACGATTAAATTATTCTCCAGTTGCTGGATAATAATATACCAAATGACGACAAATAAAGCGGGTAAAAAACCACCGGTAGTCAAAGCAATAAATACAGCTGGAATGCCACCTAGTAACGGGCCCAGGTACGGTATAAATTCAGTTACCCCAGCCCAGAGAGCCAGTATCAAGGCAAACTCCACCCCAAGTACTACCAGACCAACATACGCCAAAGCGCCAATAATTAAGCTTAGTATAATTTGTCCCCGTAACCACAAACGCAAGCTATCCTGGGAACGATTTAATAACTGGAATACATAGGGCTGATATTTTGCTGGGGTAATCGATCGTATAAATTTCTTAATGGCGTTTTCTTCGAGCAACATATAAAAAGTAATAACCATGACGCCCAGTAAAGAAAATACCCCCCCAAAGATAGTTGACAACGCACCAAATATTCCTGCCGTTGTTTGAGCTAGGTTGGTCTGAAGTGACTGAAAAACTGAGCTTAAATTATCCAAAAGACTTTGCTGAAGCGAAAAATCTTGAAACCGTTGAAAATCATTTATCACCCGATTATAATACTCAGGAAAACTTTGGGCCAGATCAGAAATTTGCGAGGCGATCGGAGGGATTAAAAGCACTAAGACAATTATAAATGATCCAAAAAATGCCAGATAAATAAACAGGGTGGCCACAATTCTTGGCACCTTGCGGCGATGTAAACTATTTACCCATGGATTAAGAGCCGTAGCCAAAACAAAGGATACGAGGATTATCACAATGACATCACGGAGGACGTATATCAAACCCAAGGCTAATACGATAAAAATTACCTTAAAAAAGGTTTTAGTCGATATATTTATGGTTAAATTGTCATTTGCAGGCTGAGCCATAGGTTGTTTAATCAAAAGCTATCTTCAGTATACTACACCATTTAGACCTGTAAAACGTCCTTAAACGATTCAGCAGACTTGAATGGTCCAATAAGAGATATGTTTAATGAGCGTGTGTTGATGATCTCATTGCTTACTTTTTTAATATCCGCCAATTTAACCTTCTCCAAACGTTGAATCTGCTGTGTCGGAGTTAGTACCCTGTTCTGTAATAGTTCCTGGCGAGACAGCCATGAAGCTACGTGCTCAGAGGATTCCAGATCCAAAATCAATTTTCCTTTCAGATAATCCTTGGCTTTGCGGAGCTCAGCTTCGGTAACACCACTGACTTTTATTTTTTTCAACTCCTTTAAAATAGCTTTTATAGCTTCGTGGACTCTTTGTTTGTCTACTCCGGCCTGTATCATTAGAGTTCCAGAATCTTGGTAAGCATTGACGCCAGCGCGAATAAAATAACAAAGACCTTTTTTCTCGCGTATGGACATAAAAAGTCGGGAACTCATATTACCTCCCAAGATAACAGTTAAAAGGTACAGTGGATATAATTTACTGGTAGTATAAGAATAGGCCGGGAAGCCCAGACCGAGCTGTACCTGTTCCGTGTCTTTGTACTTTACTTTTATCTGCGGCTTCTTTTGTTGGATGATAATTTTCTGGAAGCTACTAGGGGATTTAGCTTGCGGTTTTACACCAAAGTAGTGCTCTATTAAATTATTCACTTTAGTATCAAAATTACCCGCTACTGTCAATAATATATTCTGAGGCCTATAATATTTTCTATAATACTGATAAAGCTTCTCTCGGCTGATTTTATTTATGACGCTTTTCGGTCCCGAAATATTCCAGCCCAATGGATGATCGCCAAAAACTGTCTGCTCAAACAAATCTTCCATCATCATCATCGGATTATCTTCATACATATTTATCTCCTCGATGATGACTCCCCTCTCACGTTCTGTTTCTTTGGCCACAAATTTTGAATTGTATATAATGTCAGAGAGAATGTCTAAAGCTAGTTCCAGCTTTTCAAAATTAGCCTTGATATAGTAGCCCGTGTGATCTTTAGAAGTGAAGGCATTGAATTCAGCACCGATTCCATCCAGCTCCTTAGTGATACTCAGGGCGGTCGGGCGTTTTTTAGTTCCTTTAAACATTAAGTGCTCCACAAAATGCGAAGCGCCATTGATGCTGCGCTGCTCATAGCGTGATCCGACTTTCACTAAAATCAGAGCTGTGATGGCCTTCGTCTCATGCAGCGGGGCTAATATGACGCGCATGCCGTTTTTTAGCTTATATTTTTTGAACATTTTATTTAAATTTTTCTTATTAAATATTTATCATTTGGGGAATGAGCTCTGTGTCTAACATTTGTCATTCTGACCCTAAACTCGTTTCAGGGGAAAGAATCTCCCCGCCCTTGGCGGGGCCAACCTCAGTTTAATTATTCAACTTGACAACTGATCCTCTAAATAGTCCTTTAACTCACTAATGGCCACCCTCTCCTGATCCATAGTATCACGATCACGCACTGTTACTTTTTTATCATCCAAACTGTCAAAATCAAAGGTTACGCAGTATGGCGTCCCCACTTCATCCTGCTGGCGATAGCGGCGGCCGATTGAAGACACTTCATCGTAATCCGCCATAAAATGCTTTTGTAAATCATGGAAAATGTCCCGAGCCGGCTTGGTAATTTGTTCTTTTTTTGATAATGGTAGCACCGCCACCTTAATAGGCGCTAAATCTTTATGCAATCGTAATACAACCTCTTCTTCTTTATTGCTATCAGTGGTAGTCGTTCGTCCACCTTTGATTTCATCATAAGCATCCAGCAAAAATGCTAAAGCCGCCCGGTCTACGCCTGCCGACGTTTCAATCACATAGGGAATAAAAGATTTTTTACTGGCCTCATCACGATATTCAAACCCATGTGCTTTCAAATCATAGTCAGTACGGTTATGAATACCTTCTAGTTCTTTTTTGCCAAAGGGGAAATCATACTCAATATCAACTGCGTGCTTGGCATAGTGAGCTAACTCCTCTTTTTTCTGGGTATACTTATGCAAATGTTCTGGCTTTATGCCCAAATCCTGGTACCACTGAAACCGTGCATCTAACCATTGCTTAAACCATTTGTCATCATCCTTGGGATTGATAAAAAATTCCATCTCCATTTGCTCAAACTCACGTGATCGGAATATAAAATTACCCGGTGTGATTTCACTACGAAAGGCTTTGCCAATCTGAGCAATACCAAAGGGCACTTTTAATCTCATTGATTGACGGACTAGATCAAAGTTTACAAAAATATTCTGTGCTGTCTCTGGTCTAAGAAAAGCAATTGATGATGAATTTTCAACTGGGCCAATATTAGTTTTAAACATTAAATTAAAAAATTCCGGATTTGCCCAATTTCTCTTACCACAATTATCACAATCTCTTGTATGTTGTAAATAATCCCCGAGCAGCTCCTTTTCATTATTTATATTCTCCTCAATATCTCTTAACTCTTCTTTTTCATACTCTCCTTTAGAAAGCTGTTGGGAGAGAGATAATATACGTTCTAACGAATTTACTTTTAAATTCAAATCATCAACTTTAAATCTTTGGTGACATGCCTTACATTCGACTTTAAAATCACCAAATAGTTCAGAATGACCACTTTTTTCCCAAACCTTAGGGTTAGTAATAATTGACGAGTCTAAACCTACCACATCATCTCTTTCTTGCACAAACTTTTTCCACCAAGACTTTTTGATATTATTTTTCAGTTCCACGCCCAGGGGACCAAAATCCCAAAAACCCTGCAGGCCACCGTACATTTCACCTGACTGAAAAATAAAACCCCGCCTTTTGCAAAGCGAAACTAATTTTTCCATGGTGGTATTTTTGTCCATATTAATGTAATTATAGCTATTATTTTACTATTAAGCAATAAAATACATGCTTATATCTTCGTTGACAGTACGTATCTCAAATCGTATAATTACCGCATATTAATCATTACCTTATGAAAAAAAATCTGTGGAAAATTATCGGAACGCTATCTCTGGTGGCTACCAGTGCCATTATTTTTTCTAAAAAAATATTCGCTGTAGAAGATGGATTTCGGGGTGCGGAGTTTGATCCTGAAGATAAAATCGCAGACGCCACCGGCCTGACAACAGCCAGCCCAGTACAGATTACCGTCAATACAATTAAATGGGCGCTGAGCTTTCTCGGCTTGGTTGCGGTGGTCATGATTATCTGGGGAGGATTTATGTGGATGACCAGTGCTGGTAATGAAGAAAGGGTGCGTAAAGCTAAGGATATACTCAAGGCAGCCATTATTGGGATGATTGTGGTACTAATATCGTGGGTGCTGGTACTTTTTGTGTTTACTCAGACCAGAGAACTGTCCTCATAAAAAAACGGCTACCATAATCTTACTGGTGAGCTGTTTTTATATTGCCTCTGCTCGCTTTACCGTAATCTTGCCGCCCGGCTCCAATACAGCCACATCACGCCGGCTCAGCTTCCCCTGTAATAAATATGTGGCCAAGGCATTGTCCACCGTATTCTGAATAGCCCGCCTGAGCGGTCTAGCACCAAACACCGGATCATATCCATCCTTGGCTAGTTCTTCTTTAGCTTCCGGCGTAACTTCCAGACTGATCCCTTTGGCCGATAAACGCTCCGCTACTTTATTGAGCATGAGATCTACTATTTGCAAAATTTCTTCATAGGCTAATGGCTTGAATACCACAATATTATCAAAACGATTCAAAAATTCTGGTCGGAAAAAAGCTTTCAACCCCTCATTAATAAGTTCCTCTTTAATTTGATCAATGCCAATATTAGCCTTCATGCGATCCTGGATCATCGAGGTACCGGCATTGGAGGTGGCTATCAATATTACATTTGAAAAATTAATAGTCCTCCCCTGCGTATCAGTTAATCGGCCATCATCCATTACCTGCAAAAATATGTTCAGGATATCAGGATGGGCTTTTTCAATTTCATCCAGGAGTACCAGGGAAAATGGTTTCGAGCGGACCGCTTCCGTTAAAAAGCCACCCTTGGTTCCACCAGCCATACCTGGCGGAGCGCCAATCAACCGATTAATAGAAGAGCGTTCTTGGTACTCGGACATATCAAGCCTGATCATATTTTCTTCTGATCCAAAATATACTTCCGCTACTGTCTTCGCCAATTCAGTTTTACCTACACCAGTTGGCCCCAGAAATAATAAATTTACTATCGGCCTGCTGACATCCCTCAATTCAGCCCGGGCTCGACGAAGAGCTGTGGCTACAGCGGATACCGCCTCTGCCTGATCAATCATCCGTTCATGGATGTGCTCCTCCAGGTTTAGTAACTTGGCCGACTCTTTTTCGGTAATTTTTGTAATAGGTACGTTAGTGCGGGTAGATATAATTTCCGCGACATCCTCTCCACGAACTATGGCTCCCTTGCCTCTTTTCTTGCGGACATATACTGCAATCTCCTGTAATAAAGAAATAGCTTTTTCGGGTAAATATCTATCCTGTATATATCTCTCAGACAATTTTACGGTTCTCTCTATGGCCTCATAGGAAAAATATATATCATTTTTAGCTTCGATGGAACTGGCCTTGCCCTCGAGAACCAAAATGGCCCCATTGATATCCGGCTCCTCCACGGATACTTTTTGGAATACCGAGGTTAGGGCGCTGCTGGGCTCTATATAGCGGCGATAGTCTTGGGGGGTGGTCGTGGCGATGCAGTAAAACAGTCCCTTCTGCAGGGCACTGGCAAACATCTCAGCAATATCTAAATTTTGGGATCCCTGCGTGGAAACTCCCACCATGTTTTGAATATTATCAATAAATAACAATATATTACCCGATCTGGCAACCTCGTTAATAATTTCCAGTAATATCCCCTCCAGCTCGCCTTGCCGCCCGGCGGCGCCGACTAGTGAAGCAATGGAGAGGCTCACAAACCTTTTATCCTGGAGTACTTCCGGCACCTCTTCAGAAGCCATCAATTCAGCGATGCCTTCAACTATACTGGTTTTACCCACGCCTGGATTTCCTGATAGGATTACATTTTTACCACCTTCAATAATTCTTAACGTTTCTTCGATCTCTTTATCACGCCCAATAGTCGGGGACAAAATGCCACGCTGGGCTAATTGAGTTAAATCATTAGCAAAACGATCCAGCAGTGGAGTGGCTTGTGCGGTCATTGATTTATTCATTACGCCTTTAGACTTATAGACCGCTTTGCTTCTCCATTTTCGCCACTGCTGTGAAAAGCGATGTTGGATATTTAGCCATTCAACCACATTGACCACCTCTTCCTGCTCTATCTCCATATCATACAAAATGTCTCGAGAGGTATCATCAATCTTCACAACTGCCATCAGTAGCTGGGGCACATCTACCTGTTCTCGCCGACTATTATAGGCTTCAGCATAGGCTTGAATCAACACCCTTTTATAGTCCGTCGATATACTAACCTCTGCTCCAGTTGCCCTTGGTATCTTTTGCAGACTTCGGGATATTTTCTCCACCAATATCTTACCGTCCAAACCCAGCCGTGCCAGTACCACCTGAGTATCTGGGTAGCCTAGCAAGGTAGCTAGTATATGCAAAGGAGTAGCACTGTTGTGCTTCAAACGCTTGGCCATTTGCCATCCGCCTTCCACTACCCTAAGGGCGGTGGCAGTATAGGCATCTGATACCTCTATTATTTTTTTATTATCCAGCTGCGTGGCCTGATCAAATAATACTCGAGCATCCTCTTCGGTCAAAAAAGTTTCAAAGCTTTTCTTCTTTACAGTGCGCTCGTTGAGGGATTGTCGTTGTAGCCTATAATAGGCGTATAAATCAGTCAGAAGACTAATGGCAAAAATGCCCATTAACCCATTCTGGAGTTTCCAAAATTCTAAAATATTTGCCTGCTCCTGCACCATGACCACTATAGTCACTACCAGAGAGAGTAAACCTACTACCCCGAAAAAAATCAGGAAACCATTTATCATAGCATTGACTGTTCTCTCCAGTGCTTCCTCAAATATATGAAGGGTGTCTATTTTTTTTGACCACTGCAAAATTTCATTATCCAGCCAAGCAAACATACCTCGCTCTCCACAACGAGAACATTCCCGATCACCTTCATGACCAGTCCCCTGACACACAGGGCACTCTAGGAAAAGAAATTTCTTGCCTTTTGGTTCCGCCATAGATCAAGAATAAGAAAAAAATGGAATATTAAATGTCTGGTACAGAATAAAATAAACTACGAGCAGCGGCAAAAGCAGCCAGACTATAAAAAGGATTAATAAAATTATTAGCCAAACTAATGATGAAGCCAGCTTCCAAATCAAAACAAAAATACGCATAAAGAAGCTAATGATCCGACCCTCTTTAGTATAGTCACCAAACATTGGCTTAAACATGCTCTTCAGCCAGATGCTAAGTCCGATGCGGCGCTGTAAATGAAACTGAGCGCTATCAAGACAATATCGAGCCACCTTAACCAACCCCTTGGTATACCACCAAATGGGGAAGTAAATTATGTCCCACAGAATTTCAACCAAGATATACTTTATTGTAGCTAGGAAAATATTATTAGACATAAAGACAAGCTAATTATATTCATTTTAGCATTTTTTTACCCTTTAGTAAAGAATCATGATAACGAAAAAATCGGTATTTACCGACTTTTAATGATAAAATTTTATACGTTTAAAATTTTTCCATTACCCAGAGAGCGATAAAGAAAAAAATTCCGGAATGTAGGCCAGCCACTATGTCGTCTAGCATCACTCCCCCACTATGGCGCCACTGGTCAGCTAATTTTGCCAAACCGAACTTCAATGTATCAAAAATTCTAAACATTAAAAATCCAATGACTAGATAGAGAATACTTTTTTCAAAAAAATAAAAGGGTAATAATGTAATTAGCATGCCTACCCATTCATCTATGACTATTTGGCTATTATCATATTTTTTACCTGACTTTATAGATAGATACCTATCTGCTGCTGGCGACACACCAAAACCAATGACGGTTAGAGCAAAAATAATCAATAAATACCATAAAAATGGCAGGTCGACTAGCCACCATCCCATGATAGCAGCAGCCGCAGCTCCCCAGCTTCCCGGTGCCCACGGCAAATAGCCAGTGCCAAAACCAGTAGCCAGCCATAATATAATTTTATTAGTAATAGTGGCCATTAAAATTAGGCTAGAAACATTGAAAAAACAAGTTCATCCTGGCCTCGCCTATAATGATCTCGTAATACAGCTTCCTGCTCCATCCCCTTATCAATAAAAAAATCTTTAACAACCCTATTGTCCTCATGAATTAGTGAATAAATCTTCCTAAGCTTAAAACCATATTTCTTGTAATAGTAATCAGCCTCGGCAACCATTACATCAAACAGCATTTCCTTAACATACTTAGGGTCCAAAATATCCGGGTCGACGGCTAGGCGAGCTAATTCAATAACACCATGGTTAAGAATACCTTGAATTCGCCAGCTAATTAACCCTATCACCTTTTCACCATCTTCGACAATGCGGAAATGATTGTTCTGACACTCTGTTAAAAAAATGCCTTCAGCCTCTTCAGGAGATTGAAAAGAATATTTTTTATGCAGAAGTTGCGAAATAATCCGGCTATCAACACATGAAGCCTTACGAATATTGATCATTGATTTACCTTTCTTTTTTTATTTTTTTAATTTGTAAAGATTATTCTATCAAATCTGTACAAAAAAACAACCATTCAGGCTGTGGGTAACTATATTTTTTTACTGCTGAATGTAGTTAGAGACTCAATTCTTCGTCAACTGGCGGTAAATCGACGGATGTTTTCTTGTATTGACGCCACAATTTTTTTGAATAATGCACCAGTAAACAAGCGATCACATAATTAATAATCAACGGCAGTATAATTTCCAGAAAAAAATACCAAACTGACTCTCCGAATGAATAATTGGATAAAGCGGAAAAAAAATTCTCATTAACAATAAATACAGCCAGACCTCCAAAGAACAAAAAAGCAAATGGTAGAAATATTAATTTCCATTCTCCTGCGGCTAAACCACCGCTCGATATGCTAGCAACCTCTATAACCATGCCTATATATAAGGGTAGTAACAAAGTGACTATAATTTTTGCCTTAGTGGGCCGAAAGATATCCTTCATATTTATATCTTACCACTTTTTATTAATACCCTCAATTTGGCCATCAGTTCAAGATAAAAATATACATTATGCAAAGATGCCAGTCGACTGCCCAGTGGATCTCCTGACATAAACAAATGACGTAAGTAGGCTCGTGAATAGTTGGTACAAGTTTGGCATCCACAGCGTTTATCAAGTGGCTTCAAGTCTTTAGCAAATTTTGATTGTTTAATGCGTAATTCGTCAAAAAAATTTCCTTGGGGCTTATTACTTTTCCAAATATAAATTGTACCATGACGAGCATGCCTCGTAGGGATGACACAATCAAACATATCTATACCACGCTTGACCGCTTCCACGATCTGGTCGGGCTTACCCGTGCCCATTAAATACCGCGGTTTATCGAAGGGTAATATCGGGACAGTAAAATCTAACACCCGATACATTATATTAGTGGGCTCCCCAACCGCCAAACCGCCTAAGGCATAACCGTCAAAATTTAATTGAGAAAGTTCCGCCGCATGAGCTTGGCGTAAAGACTTATATACAGATCCCTGCACAATGCCAAATAATAACTGTTGGCTAATCCGTTTCTTTTTTTTATAATTAAGGGATCGCTTGGCCCACCGGGTAGTTAGTGCCATTGAGTTTCTGGCATATTTTACGGTTGAGGGATATGGTGGGCACTCATCTAAAACCATCATGATATCCGAGCCTAGTACCTGCTGAATATCAATAGCTTTTTCAGGAGTAAGCATGAGCTTGGTCCCGTCAATTTCCGATACAAACGATACGCCTTGCTCAGTTATTTTTCTTAATTTGGCCAGTGAATAAACCTGGTATCCGCCAGAGTCAGTTAAAATTGGTCCATCCCAGTTCATGAAATTATGCAGCCCACCAGCTTTTTTTATAATTGAGAGGCCTGGCCTTTGCCAGAGATGATAAGTGTTAGCTAAGATAATCTGGCTGCCGACCTGATGCAGCTCTTCCGCCGACAGTGACTTAACCGCCCCACGAGTAGCGACCGGCATAAATGCCGGCGTAGCAAAACGGCCATGTCTAGTTGACAAAGTACCAGCCCGGGCAGAAGATTTTTTACTCGATTTAATGATGCGCCATGACATAGACAGTCAAAATAAAATTAGTTACAGTGAAGGTATGATAGATAAAAATATTGGCAATTCCTGGCTCAACCGATTCATGGGCAAGAAAGAGATGGTATTTCAAAATATTGTCAAAATGATTCCGGCCTGGTTTAATTCCAATCTAATATCAGGTGTCAGGGCTTTATTAATAGTGCCAATATATTTTACCTACCAGGAGGGGTTATACGCTTGGGTAGTAATACTGTTTTTCCTTGGATTATTCACGGATATATTAGACGGTGTGCACGCCCGATATTACCATCAGGAAACAACATTAGGCAAGTTATTAGATCCCCTAGCGGATAAAATACTTTTCGTCGGTGTGTTGCTGCTTATCGCTCCGGACCGCCTCAGCCAGATAATTATCTATACCATTATAACTTTAGAAATTAGCCTAGTTCTCTTAGCTGCGGTGATAGCTCCCCTTATCAAAATATTATTTAATAAAAGTCGCCAATTAGGAGCCAACAATGCCGGCAAAATAAAAATGACACTCGAAGGGATAGCCGTCATTATATTAATGCTAGGACTAAATAGTGCTCCAGTAGCCATGGTAGCCGAAATTATTTTATGGCTGGCTGCAATATTTGCGATTATAAGTATTGTGCTGCATCTTTCTCTGAAAGATAAAAGATCAGGTGACACCAACCAAGAAGGCCCATCCACTATTCCGCAATAAAATTACAAGCTATTGGTATTCTCATTAGCATTAGTAGGAGTACTGCTCTCGACCACAATCCCCTTGCCCACCGCCAGAGGATCGGTTGATAAATCTGAAGTTATCAGATCCTGCGTCAGGCTCAGTGATTCCTCCGTGAAATTATCTTGACCCTGGACAGTACTTTTGTTCATTAAAATGAGCAGATTCCCGAGATCACTATCGGTGGGGGTGACAGATACCGAAAACCTAGCTTCTAGCTCAGCGATAAACTGACCTACATGCTGAGGAATTTTATTAATAGTCCAGGTTACGGTTCGCGTACTTTCATCATAAATCATGCTGCCAGCTGTCATCACAAAGTCGTCTGCCCAGACAATATCATCTGGTAAAGTAGCCGTGACCGTAATATTATTCACCACATTACTGGTATTGGTCAGATACCAATATATTTGGTAGGTGGTTTCTTCCCCAATTTCAGGCGGCACTGGTCCAGATCCAACTTCCAAAAATTCATCACTATAATATCTTGCTTCGGATTTCAAATCCAGTCGACTATTTACTGAGGTCGAGATACTTTCACTTTTAATTTCCAATGATCCTTCACTCGAATCGTCCTCACCGCTAGCCACGGCCAAGGCCTGACTGTCAATAATATAATTTCCATCGCTGCTATCATCAGCTGATTTATTCTTTAGTAATGGTATGCTGAACTGGATTGATCCCTCATCTCCAGGCTTTACTAATTTGAGTGCCTCTATACTGGTGGAGTCCCAGGTAATACTGCCGTCACTCACGGTGCCATTTTTAGTATCAACAATATTTTTCCAATCAAGTACCTCGCCTGTTAAAACTACCGTGAGTTTCAAATTTCTGACTACTGACTGACTGTCATTATTATATTGTAATTCATAATTAAGGGTATCACCAAATGATACCACTGCATTGTCACCATCATTTAGACTCAAGGTGAGATTTAATTGGGGGTTAACTACAAATATTATGGTAGTCTCCTCAACTTGCTTATTATATCGCCCAGCTCCATCTATATAACCAGCTTCGACACCAATTTCTCTCATTACTCCAATATCCGCGATCAATGAACCGGTAAATTTTATGGTCTTTTGCTCCCCGCCGGCTAACTCCTCAAAATCCCATCGTGTAATTCCAACTTTATCAGGCTCGGGATCAAAATCGCTTACTTCTAAATCATTCGGTAATTTGAGTATCAGGCTTACATTATCTAGTAAATCAGAGGATTTATTAGTAACGCTGATAGTATATTCTGATGGTAATCCGCTAATAATGTTTACCGGAGTTTTTATCGATAAATCCAATATGGAGGCACCAATAGCCACACTAAATGTTTCAGTGCTCTGAAACTCTGAATTAAAATTAGATGGCAAATAACTCAGGAGAGCCGTAATCTCTTTGATCGTCCCTATGGCACCTAAAAACTTACCAGATATTTTAACCGATTTATTTTTGCCAGATTTGATAGTGCCTAGCTGCCAAGCATTATTAGCCTCATTGATAGATTGCGGATCAGATGAATCAAAAATAAAATCAGTGGGCCAGCGCACCGTCAATTCAGCCTGTAAAAGATCTACCTCCTCATTGTTGGCCACCTCGATGATAAAGGTGGTTATTTCTCCAGAGGAAACAATATCCGTAAATTTCAATGAAAAATCAATTTGGTCTCCACTAAATTTATCTTCTTGATTTACAAAAAAATAAAAACCACCGAGAACGGCAGCTAT
The DNA here is from genome assembly GCA_022560375.1 of Patescibacteria group bacterium. Classification (GTDB taxonomy): domain Bacteria; phylum Patescibacteriota; class Patescibacteriia; order UBA10025; family JAHIVO01; genus JADFTK01. The sequence continues at coordinate 10,332 of JADFTK010000005.1, read as the reverse complement.
GATAATAATGAAAAGAACCGTCACCCAAGCAATTATTTTTTTCTTTCGGTTAGGATCGTGCCGATCTATCCTTGTCATGTCAGTCGCTCGATCACGTCCCCTGCTGTACAAAGCCGCAAAATTGTTTATGGGAACATCTGAACTTGCCTGATGATTGCTATCAATAGGATCATGGGGTTCGCTATGAACAGTAATTTTTCTTACCGTCGAGTTCTCTTTTTTGACTGATTTCTTTCGGGGTGGCATAGATAGTAATAGTATATCAAATTATACCGCTAATAAAAAATCGTTAATCCTAAAATCTCCCTCTTGAGTATAATTCAGGTAACTAGTGGTCAAGCCATCCAATTCTGTCATTATCGACCGTCCAATAATAATATTATTGAGGGTGTCTCTAGGCTGTGAAATTAGAAGTCGCAGTATTTTTATGGCATTATTGGAAATTGAAACATTACCTCTGCTTTGGCTACGACAGCTGGAACAGATAACCCCACCCTTAGACATAGTAAAAAAATTCTTTTTGGCGGCAATTTTTATGCGGCAGTTCAAACAATTATTCAACTCGGGTTGATGGCCCAAATAGAATAATAATTGCCAAACGAAAAACCAGATAGTAATTGAACGTTGCTGAGATAAAAATGGCTGCTTTTCAATTGCCTCTAGCGTACCTTTATAGAGATGGAAAATCCGGCCGTCTCGCTGCTGATCCCTGGTGGAGCGGTCAAGTATCATAGATATATAATTAGCAAATTGCACTTTATCCACATCCGTCTTCAATGGCTGCCAGCTATTTAAAACCTCAACGGAAGTTACAGTATTATTATACCGCCCATGGACAAACATCATCTGGACTTCTAATAACGGCTCTAGCGACCCAGCCATCTTACTAGAAATTTTTCTAGCACCTCGAGCGATAACTTGCAATTTGCCCATCTCCTCAGTATAGACAGTCAAAAGCCTATCCACTTCACGGAAATTATTATGCTGTAGGATGATGCCATGTACTAAAAAACTTCCCATCGGCCTATGATTATTGTTTTTTTATCCCAAAAAGTACTTTGCTTCCAGAAATTAGCAACACCTTTTTTAATTCCACATTATCAGGTAATCCCTTTAAACACTTGGTAGCCAAAACCTCCTGACGGATATTATCTTTATTTTGGATAAATACGGCTTCTAGCTCCTGATCGGTAATTTCATAATATAAGGTAACCATGTCATTGATAGTTAATTTAGCATCTTTGCGCATGGCATTAATGTGCCTCACCATCTCTCTGGCTATTCCCTGGTATCTCAATTCATCTGTTATGGTAGTGTCCAGCGATACCGAGACGTCCCCTTGTTTTTTGGATATAAATTCTTTACCACTAGGTACTTGTTTCGCTAAAATCGCCTCACTAACATTCATCTCGTCTTTCACAATTTCCATAAATTCCGGCTCCAGAGCAACCTTGACGACTATAAATTGTGCCAGTGGCTGTCGCACCTTGATCTCCTGCTCTTTTCTCAGAGCATGGCCCATCTCCACCACCTGACGAACTATTTTCATCTTATCAACCAGATCCTGCTGTGACTGTCCTTCATCATCAACTGGCCATTTAGTTAAATGAACACTAATGGCCTCAACTTTATCACCGCCTAATTCTTTATATAATCTCTCCGCAAAAAATGGGGCGAACGGTGCTAATAATTTAGCTAGATTAACTAATACATAATGTAGAGCCTGGAGAGCTTCATCTCTTTCCTTGCCTCCCCGTTTAAATCGTGTTCGTGAACGGCGCAAATACCAAGTAGAAATTTCATTAATATAATCACTAATGGCCCGGCCAGCTTCGGTAATGGCATATCCATCCAGGTGTGCCGTTACGTTTTTAATTAATACATGAAGCTGGGCCACCACCCACTTATCTAGGATATTAGTGGATTTAGGCCGTTGGCTGGCATCGAGAGTGGCCGTATCACTGCTAAACATTTTCCAAAAAGATAAAACATTCGAGAGAATCAACCAATTCTTTTTTACTACCTCCTCCAGATTCTTTTCATCAAACAACTTCGTTTCGCCTGGCTGGTTCATTATGAAGAAGTGCCAGCGTAAAGCATCAGCTCCATATTTATCCATCATGGCAAAGGGATCTACCACATTACCTTTTGATTTGGACATTTTTTGGCCCCGACTATCAAGTATCAAGCCCAGGCATATTACATTCTTATAAGGCGCCTCTTTATCTAAAAGAGTGGCTACGGCTAATAAAGTATAAAACCAACCCCGTGTCTGATCCACCGCCTCAACAATATAATCAGCCGGATAACTTTTAGCCTCATCTATTCTTTCTTTATTCTCAAACGGATAATGCCACTGGGCAAAGGGCATGGCTCCTGAATCGAACCAAACATCTATAACCTCGCGAACTCTTTTATAATCTTGCCCGTCTTTGACCAATACAATATCATCAACAAACGGTCGGTGCAGATCAAAATCCTTACCGATCTGCGCTGGATCCTTAGCCAATGATTTTAATTCTTCAATTGAGCCAATACATATTCTATCGCCCTGGGCTGACTCCCAAATCGGCAAGGGGGTTCCCCAGTATCTCTCTCTAGAAAATGCCCAATCTTTTAACTCATTTAACCATTCCCCGAAACGACCTTGCTTGATATGCTGGGGAACCCAATTTATTGATTCATTATTTTTTATCAGCTTATCCTTGAGGCTGGTCATTTTTATAAACCAGGAATATTTAGCATAGTACAATAATGGTGTTTCACACCGCCAACAGAAAGGATAATCATGCTCATATAATTCCTCTCTATACAGCAGACCCCTCTGCTTGATATCGTCGATAATGCTCGCCTCCACTTTTTTACTCTTGACGAATTTACCTGTCCATTGCGGCACGTCATCGGTAAATTTTCCATTCTCATCTACGGTATGATGCTGAGGAAGTCCTACTCGGACACCCAGCTCAAAATCATCTTCACCATACATGACTGCGGTATGGACAACCCCGGTGCCCTCGTCCGTATTTACAAAATCAGCCGCATATACTTTGAATGATTTGTCAGACTGCAGGGGCTTAATATCAAATAGCGGCTCATATTCCATACCAACAAGATCACTACCCTTGAATCGTCCAAGAATATTAATACTTGCTTCAATTGGTTTTCCTGGTATTAATAATTTACCCGGGGGTAAGACAAGTTTAACCTTATCTGCTGCTAAAATATATTTTTCCTTGTTAATTTCTACTTTTATATATTCAATTTTTTCTCCGACCGCTAGGGCGACGTTGCCAGGTAGAGTCCATGGAGTAGTGGTCCAGGAGAGAATATAAGTGTCCTCCTGTCCCAGAACTTTAAATTTTACATATACTGAATTTTCTTTTACTAGTTTGTAGCCCAGGGCCACCTCGTGAGATGATAGGGCGGTACCGCATCTAGGGCATTGAGGGACAACCTTGTAACCTCTATATAACAATTTTTTGTCCCAAATTTGCTTGATTATCCACCAGAGTGATTCTATGTAATTATTTTCATAAGTAATGTAGGGGTGCTCCAGATCAATCCAAAAAGCCATCCGCCTAGTCAGGCGCTCCCAATCTTCTTTGTATTTCCACACACTCTCTTTGGACTTTTTATTGAATCTATCTATGCCATACTTTTCTATCTCCGGTTTGCCGGAAATTTTTAATTCTTTTTCTACTTGTAGCTCGACTGGCAGTCCATGAGTATCCCAGCCAGCTTTGCGCTCAACAAAAAACCCCCGCATGGTTTTATAGCGCAGGATAACATCCTTATAGGCTCGGGCTAATACGTGGTGGAGGCCCGGCTGGCCATTAGCGGTTGGCGGTCCTTCAAAAAATACAAACGACTTACCATTCTTGGTATTGGCCAAACTTTTTTTAAAAATATCTTCCTTTTCCCAAAAAGCCAATATCTCCTCTTCGGCCTTAGGGAAGCTGGACTTACTTTCTCTTTTTTCGTCTTGTGGCATATTTAAGTAGTCTCTAGTTTACCCAAATTTTATACATTTTGCAAGATAAAAAAGTCCGATCTCAAAAAAATGATCTACACTCGTTTATGCTTATTCTTCAAATACCGCTTTTATCTGATCGGCTGAGACAGGCACAAATATGATCTTTATATTATTAGTCTGACCGCGTACAATCATTACATCTGACGGGGCCAGGCTTAATTTTTTTGCTAATATTTTTCGCAAAGACTTATTAGCTTGCCCCTGCACTAATGCTGCCGTTATTTTAATTGTTAAAAAATCAGCATCCGCTCCTAATAAAGATGGTGGATGCCCTTTAACTATAGCGGTTCGTTTAGCGCTTGAAATAACCTTGATCTGCAGTATGACCCCGCCTTCCTTTTCATGGTACCACATCGAAACTAACCCATGCTCTTATAAACTTTTAGCGTTTCCCTAGCACACTTTTCCCAGGAAAAATCCTTAGCCCTTTTTAAACCTTTCTTACTAAGAGTTATACGATGTTGCTGATTGGTCATTATTTTTTGCAAAGCAGCCGCCAGCTCAGTGGTACTTTCAGGATCCACTAGTACAGCTGAATTTTTTGTAATCTCCGGCAGTGACGAGACGTTGCTTGTGATAACAGGCGTACCCAGGGCCATAGCCTCTAGCACCGGCAAACCAAAACCTTCATAACTGGTGGGAAAAGCAAAACAAGTGGCTTTTTTAAGTAGCTCAATTTTTTGATTATGGGTAACGTAGCCTAGATACTTTACGTATTTGCTAAGTTTCAATTCTTTAATCCTACTAAAAACATTTTCATTCTTATAACCTTTGGCCCCGGCAATAATCAATTGATACGACCGTAATGACATATTCCGATCTATAACTTTTCTAAACGCCTCCAGTAAGCCAACCAGATTTTTTCTGGGCTCGATGGTGCCTAGAAAAAATACAAACTTAGAAGGTAATTTAAATTTATGCAGGCTATCAATTTTTTTGTTCCTAACCTTTACTTTCGTTACATTAGGCGCCTCATACACCACCTTTATTTTTTTTGGTGGTATATTAAAGATTTCTCTAATATCTTTTTTGGTACTCTCGGACACGGCAATAATTTTATCCGCAGCATTCAGGCTTCTAGGCACTAATAATTTTGTGCTGAATATTTGGGTGGGAAACCAAGATGGATTTTTGTAGATGGCCAAGTCATGAACTGTGATCAGAGACTTTTTTGGATAGGTCAGCGGCAGTGATGATATTGGAGAATGAAAAATGTCCAACCCGTGTTTCAAAAGATACGCGGAAATAAGCATATGAGAATATGCAAATGGCATAAACTTATTATATTGTGAAAAGGGCAGATTTTTTATTTTAACGTTCTTTTGCTCAAAATCCTTGGTGCTATGTACGCGATGGTCGAAATAGAGAATATATTCATTTACTTTATCCAACTTCAGCAAATTTTTAACCAAATTAAAAGTATAGTGACCAACGCCAGCGCGTTCACCGAGTTTCGGATTTAGAATTGTTCTACAGTCTATTCCAATACGCATAATTCATATTTTACATCTTGGCTGGGGCGTTAATTCCCATACTACTCAATATATTTTGTAAAACTATTCGGGTAGTATTTACTAGCTGCATTCTTCGGCCATTGTATTGCTTGCCTTGAATGACCTGGCACTGGGTATAAAATTCGTGAAAAATAGTAGCAACTTCAATGGCAAAGAAAGGAATTCTATGCACTTGATAATTTTGTGCCACCTCAGCTACTAGCTCCGGCCACCTAATAAGCTGTTTGATTAGTCTTTTTTCAGCCTTGGCCAATTCTAGGTTAGCTCCTCTCGGCACTGGCGTAGCGGCAAGGGTCTTGGCCTTCTCCATTATACTACAGATACGAGCGTGGGCATACTGAACATAGAATACCGGATTGTCCTTTGATTTTTTTCTGGCCAAATCCATATCGAAATCCATATGGGTATTGAAATCATGCATCAGGAAAAAAAATCGAGTTGCATCCAATCCTACCTCATCAGCTAATTCTTCTAAGGTAATAAAAATACCTGATCGTTTCGACATTTTTACCTCCTGGCCTCGCCTCATCAATCGAACCATCTGCATCAATATAACCACCGTCGTACCTGAAAATTCCAACATCCTGTGCACACGTTGAATACGTGCGGCATGGCCATGGTGATCAGCCCCGACAAAAAGTATATACTTATTAATCTTTCGTTTGACAAACTTATTCCAGAGATAGGCAACTTCGGACAAAAAATATGTCGGATCCTCATTGGCCTTAATCAGTACGTGATCCTGACTATCACCAAATTTTTTCATCTTGAGCCATATAGCTCCCTCAAATTTATATAACAAGCCACGTCCTTTCAGCAATCGCAGAACTTGATCGACCTGTCCTGATGTATACAGCATCTTTTCTGAATACCACCGATCATAGTGGACTATTAATTTTTTCTCTAGCACCTTCTTGATATCGCTAATCATCTTTTGTAAAATACGGGACTTTATCTTATCACGGACAACCTCAATCTTCTCAATATTATTAAGCTTATAGTTAGGCAGATTAATTCGTTTGGCTAAGTCATTAATATACTCTCCCTGATAACAATAATCTGGATATTCCATTTTTATCCCCTGATTGATCCAATATCGTCGTAGAACTGATTCAGCCAGGATATTAACCTGATTACCAATATCATTCATATAATACTCACGCAGTACCGTATACCCAGACAACTTCATGATGTTAGCTAAGGTATCGCCAGCGAAAGCACCGCGGCCATTGGCCATAGTCACTGGGCCAGTAGGATTGGCTGATACATACTCTAGCAGCACCCGCCGCCCACCGCCAATATTACTCTGTCCAAATTTATTTTTTTCCTTTTGAATAATACCCATTTGTCGAGCTAACCATTTATCATCTAGGTAAAAATTCAAAAAACCAGGAGGCACAATCTCGATGCGATTAATGGCCGGGACTTTACCAAGTTTATCTTTGATAGCCTCGGCAATGGCCAGGGGACTTTGTTGGGCAATTGAAGTTAGCTGCATGGCAATATTACTTGAGTAATCGCCAAACTTATCTTCCGGCGGGTGATTAATATCTACTACTACCGGATTCTCTCGAAGCCTGGGCCAAATCCCAACTATAGCTCGTTCAATTTTTTTCTGTAAATTTAGTTTGAAATTCATGTAATTAGTATAACAATAATAAATAGAAATCCGAAATAGTAACTTGACTTCAAAGCACCAATAGGACTAAGATATATTAATTATGAATGTACTTTAGAAAAGGAGGGAATCAATGCCGTATACAGAAAAAGGCTTTAGTCGTGTTGAAATATTTTCGTTTGGTTTTGCTGGTAAGGGGGAATTACCTACCTTGGGAGAGGTATATAAAGAAGGTGGCCATTCTGGCAACATCATTCTACAAAATTTAGATGGTGCAGGGGGTATTACAATTTTGATGGAAGAGAATAAAGTAAATTTTCTCTGCCAGATGATGAATTTTCATAATCCGCCGAATGACTCGCTTAGCAAATTCCTCAGGTATTCCAGCGCTTCCGATGCCGACGTAAAATGCATTAGGCTATTCCGCTCAAAAACCATGGTCATAAAAACTTCTCTGGTCATACAGCGTAGCGATTCGGACCAAAAAACATCTATTCCTTTGGTTGATTTGTACGAAGCGCTAGTTGTTTACCTGTGTGCCAAAAGAGAAAAAAGAAATGTACCATTGCTCGTGGCTAAAGACTTATTCAAAAAAGAAGAAGATCTAGCCCAGAGATTACGCCGTATCAGGCCAGAAGATTTCGGTAAGTACACTATTAGCAAGCTCTAACAAAGCCGTTCAACGTATACTCGTCTCACCCTATATGTGAGGCGAGTTTTATCATCTTTAAAATTACTATATACTAACGATTAGCTATGCCTACCATCGTCACAAATAAACGAGTGGCTTATGACTACCAGATCATCAAAGACTTTGAAGCTGGCATTGTTTTGAGTGGGGCTGAAGTCAAATCTGTCAAAAAGGGTCAAATCAACCTAAAAGGTAGCTACGTCTCATTACGGAATGGGGAATTATGGCTTATCAAAACTCACATCAGCCCCTACGCCATGGCTACCAACCAAGGAGACTATGACCCAACCCGAGACAGAAAATTACTGCTTAAACGCGAAGAAATTGATTCATTGATTGGCCAGCTCAAATCGCACGGCTTGACAGTACTGCCACATTCTGTTTATACTAAAGGCAGCTTGATCAAAGTTAAGCTCTGCCTTTGCCGAGGAAAAAAGGCTCACGACAAACGAGAATCTATTAAGAAAAAAGAGTCTGACCGCCGCCTGAGACGATTAATGAGAAATAAAACGTAAGGCAACGCTGGAAGTAATGATAACCGCTTGACTAACTAAAGAGGTTATCATACCCTTTCATGGGAGCGTTCATAATCGACAGTTGAACTTTTATAAGAATTGCAAACCGTCCTATTCTATCTATATGACGTTAATCTGTGGGTAGAAATTACAAATGCCAATACATTTGTTTCAAAAGTGAAGGCTACGATAGCTTCGGCTTTTCGTGTGCCAGCACTCGCAGTTGCCTAAAACTCGACTGCCATCAGCCGTTTGATTGTCCGATAGAGCGTCTGGTGACATTTTCGGACTAGGTGTCCATTTTAGCCTTTTGGCGGATTACCAAAATTGAATGAAGGCTAAGACAGTGAGGTTTTGTTTATTTTATACTCACTTGTCTGAACTGGAAAAATAAAATATGTTTGTAGACGTTCTTGTATAGTAAGGCTGGACAGGGGTGCAATTCCCCTCGCTTCCACCAAATTTAATTATTACGCGACTACTATCAGTAAACGACAACGCGTTAACAACAGAATAAATATACCAAAAGTCAGGGTTATCGCTGCCGATGGTGCACAGCTTGGTGTCATGGATACACAACGAGCCCTCGAGCTGGCGCAAGAGAGTGACTTAGATTTGGTCGAAGTTTCTCCCTTAGCCGAGCCTCCAGTTTGTCGTATCATGGATTACGGAGCTCACCTCTATCAGCAAGAAAAAAAAGAGCGAAAGCAAAAAGCGAGACAAAAGAAGGTAGACATCAAGGGTATTCGCCTAACGCTAAAAATCGGGCCCCACGATCTGGATAATAGAAAAAATCAAGCTCTAAAATTCTTAGAGAAGGGTGACAAAACCAAAGTAGAACTAATTCTACGCGGACGAGAACGAGCTCATGCGGACCGGGCCCAAGACATAATGAAAAAATTTGCTGAAGAAATAGCTGCCGTTCAAAGTATAATAATAGAAAAAAATATTTCTCGTCAGGGCAACCGACTGTTCATGATACTGGGGAAAAAATCTTAAAATATTTGTACATAAATTATGCCAAAAATCAAAACCCACAAAGCAACGGCCAAACGATACCGTTTTACTGGTACCAATAAAATACTCCGACGTAGAGCTGGCCAAGACCACTTCAATGCTAAAGAATCTGGGGTAGTCACTAAACGTAAACGGCGTGATATTAGCGCACATAAAACAAATCTCAGAATAATAAAAAAATTAACCCCCTACCATTAAAAAATGAGAGTCAAAAGAGGCACATCACATTTAAAGAGAAGGAAAAATCTTCTTAAACGGACCAAGGGATTCCGTTGGGGTCGGAAGAAAAAAATAAAACTGGCCAAAACAGCCGTGCTTAAAGCTGGCGCTCATGCTTATCGCGACCGCCGCGTAAAAAAGAGAACTGCCAGGCAGCTTTGGAATATCAAAATCAACGCCGGAGTCAGACAACACGAATTAACCTACAGTAAATTCATCAAATTACTACATGATGCCAAAGTTGATCTCGACAGAAAATCATTAGCCCACCTAGCTGAACACGAGCCAAAAACTTTCCAAGAAGTAGTAGAATTAGTGAAAAAGTAATTATTTTGATTTATCCGACTGGGCCGGTGGTGTGCCCGCCCGTCATCGCCATCTTGCGAAGCCATAAGCGGACGGGTAGCCGTTTAACTTAGCCTTTTTAAACTCTCTTCTTCTGTGGGCCGGTGGTGTAGCTGGTTAACACGCCGCCCTGTCACGGCGGAGATCGCGAGTTCGAGTCTCGTCCGGCCCGCAGAGGAAGTGGGCCTTTTTTAAATTTAGCCCTGTCACCATTTAGATACGAACTTTAATCTTTAATGAGTATCTTGCAGGATCAATAGCGGAAACCCCATCCGGCCCGCCAAAAGAACTAAGTATCGGCTAACCTTAGAACCTGAGTCAACAGGGCGACCCATGTGGTTCGAATCCTTTTACCCCCGCCCTGAAGACTAAGTATCGGA
>JADFTK010000031.1 GCA_022560375.1 Patescibacteria group bacterium | reverse complement strand
GTTCCAAATGACCAATACTGCCTCCTAGCTCCTCAGTGTTTTTTCCGGTTATACTATTGAGTAATGCCGAATGGGCTGTTTCATGGGTTACCCAAATAAATAAAATCTTTGGTTCATCTGATGGCAGTCTCTCTGAAAGTTTTTGGGCAGAGCTTATGACACTATTTAGTTGCCCAACTACATCCTTGGGTTCTTTTGCTTCAGGATATTTTTCATAATTATAAAGCCACTCATCAACTACTTTATCAGATGGGACACCCGCCTTCATCATTTCTCCAAGCGCACCTGTAGTCTTGAGGTGCTTTGATGGCCTAGTTTTGAGAAGTTTAATATTTTCTATACCGTCATTCTCAATCTTACTAGCCAGCGTGGCAGTAATTATGTCAGCAGTTTGCGATGCTCTCACCTCTGTACTTTTCTTAATCTTAATTATTACATTGTCATTGCGGTATTCATCTATTATAGCTAGAGAAAATTCCTCTGCTTGTTTTTCACCCTCATGACTTAGTTTACTATCTGGATCCTCATAAGATTCCTGTTGACCATGCCTGACCATGATTATTTCAATTTGGCGCGCCGATGGCTGCTCATGGGACTCAGGATTTGTAAATTGTTCTGGGTTTTTATTCATTAAAATATTGTAGCAAATAATTCCTTAAATGTAGTATTTAATATTAAATGTAGTTAGTAATTTTACCCCTTGTGGATAACCTCTATTGACTTTCGGTTTTTCTTCGGGTATACTTATATATGCTATTATACTCCCCTTTTAAGAAGTCTGACAGATAAAGACACCAAGGACATTACAATTAAAGTGGCTCCAGTAAATATGATGCCATAGCTCAAAAAATTGGCGATAATGAATATGGGCTGGCTCAGCCACTGGGCAATTGTCCAGGTAATAGGCACCTGCATCCACTGATCTACAAAATGTACCAGTACTAGTAAAACTGCTAAACCAAAAATTCCCAGGTATGTATGCTTTAGATCAACTTTAGACGGAGCGGCATGCGAGCTAATAGTAAGCATCAGGTAAATAAAAAGATAGGTCTGCCACTGGGTAAAGTCCACGCTACTGAATAAATTTGCAATGTATGCCCAGTACGTAGAAAAGTATTCCCCGGTAAATGAAAAAAATCTTTGAAAGCTGGTAAAGTCAGTGAAAGCCACGCCAATACTCTCGATCTGACTAAGATACAATTCCGGAAACACCCATTTCGTTAGTAGCCATATAACCCCCGTGACCCCAAAAAGTGGTGCTATAGAAATAATAATTTTATAGAAAGGATTGTGAACGCGATCATGCTCCACCATACCCAGAGTATCACCGTGCGGATAGAAAAGATGGACTCGCCTGACCCTGGTAAAAGTAATAATACATCCGATTAAATGGGACAGTTCATGGACCACCACCCCCGGCCAGGTCAAGGCCAGATAAAAATTTCGTCCCAGCTGTTTCAGGACTATTCTGTCCAAAAGACGGGCTAAAAAATACAAAATCATCAATTGTACGGCTAAGGGCAAAAATAAATTTATTACTCCAATCATATAATTAAGTATAGCGTATCAAACTAAAAAAGTAACATAAAAAATTATGGTTAAAATACTGCCTAATAAAAAACAAAAGATTCTGGCCTGGCTCAAAGATTATATAGATGATTTCGGCTACGCACCAACACTGACTGAAATAGCCAAAAAATTCAAACTCTCTTCGCTTGCTACAGTACACGAGCATTTACAATATCTAGATGATCATGGATTTATCAACCGCGACAAAGATACCGCGCGAGGAATATCTATTACCGAATCAAAAAATAACAAAGGCGCTAGTGCCTCCGTACTAGTACCAGTTGTCGGATTCATTGCCGCCGGTCAGCCAATTGAGGCCATTGAGGATAGTGAAGATGAAATTGCCATACCCCAAGAATTAGTCAAAGATAAAAACTCCTTCATACTAAAAGTAAAAGGTGATTCTATGATTGAGAGTTTGATTACTGATGGAGACTTTGTGATATGTGAAAAAACGGATTACGCTAAAGATGGTGATACCGTGGTCGCTCTGCTGGATGACGGCTCGGCCACGCTAAAAAAGTTCTTCAAAATGAAAAACTTTATACGGCTACAGCCTGCTAATAAAAATTATAAACCACTCTATACAAAAAATGTCATAATCCAGGGAAAAGTACTGGGGATTCTAAGAAAATTTTAACTCGGCACCTTCTGTACCATAAAAAAAGAGTGAGTCCTTTTCGAACTCACCCTAAATCTTAATGCCTGGTATGCTGGCCAGCTGACTCTCGATACTGTTATCAGAGTTATCGGATAATTCATAGTTTATAGTCGCCATAAACATACAGACAACTGCCCGGGTGCTGTGGTACAGAGTGTTGTTGCCCACCGATACATCTTGTAAAAATTTATCAATCTCTAAGTATAGCGGCTGCCAAACTCCCTCCTGCCAACACTTCAGGCCATCGGCGACAAAATCTACCTGATGGCTTCTGTCTCGAGATTGCAGAATACCGCTGACTCGCGAAGTGGTAGCTGCCGAAATCGGTGGGATCGGCCAAATTACCTTAATTATCAAAGCTACCGTCTCTCGAATAATATACTCATCCCGCTTAAACAAATTTGCCTGAGAGATTATGCCATGCAGCAACTCATACAAATTGGGATTAGATCTTTCCAGCGAGTTGAACACTTCCATGTGGAACTTTCGCCATCCCATGGCGTTAGCACTAGCACAAGCGTCTATGAATTTCTGAACAAACTCGTTATCAGAATGCATAAATTACCTCCTATTTTTTTTAAATGAACTGCTCCTAGCTTATAGTAATGCAAATTTCCGGTCAACTATATTTTTTTAAATAACATCTTCGGTTTTTCTTCGGCTAATTAATTCCCAAATAATAATTAACTAAAAACCTATGAAAAAAGTACCCAAATTTAAAACAGTCCTCCATGTAAGCTTGGACTCATTCTTTACTTCGGTAGAGCAAGCCATCTCCCCTCATCTGCGAGGCCAGGCTATAGTGGTGGAGGGCAACTCAGACAGTAGCAAGGTAGTGGCCAGTGCCAATTACCAGGCACGGCAACTTGGTGTCAGCACCTACATGACTATCACTGAGGCCTATCGCCACGCTCCAGAAGCTGTGTACCTGAATGCCTCCCACGGGCACTACAAAAATTTTTCCCAAGAATTCTTCCGAATTCTATCACGATTCAGTAATAATATAGAACCGGTAGCCCTGGATGAAGCCTATTTAGACATTTCAGATTTTGCCGAGCGCTGGATATCCCCAGAAAAAATAGCTTATCAAATAAAAAGCGTACTCCACCACGAGCTGGAGATGACCGCTTCCGTAGGGATTGCCAGTAATAAAATCTGTGCCAAAATTGCCTCCCAGATAAATAAGCCAAATGGCTTAGTCTATGTACCATGGGGCCAGGAAAAAAGATTTCTGAACACTATCTCCATAGCCAAACTGCCAACTGTAGGCAGGCGTACAACTCAAATTCTCAAAAAAACCGGAATAAAAACTATCGGCGATTTGGCAGGACTCTCACCGCTAATACTTATGAATTATTTCGGCGCTAATGGACGCTGGCTATGGCAGCTAGCCAATGGTATTGATCACCGGCCGGTCAATGCTCCAGGCCAAAGGAAATCTATTACTCGCTCTATCAACTTACCTTTTAGTACTCTCGATCGAGACCACCTCAAAGCCAACCTACATACTTTGCTGGAAAATGCATGTACTAAACTCAACGCAGAATATCTGCTAACCAGGACTATTTCCCTGAAAATATATTACGAAGATGAATCACTAAGTATGCGGCAAACGACTTTGCTAGAACCCACCATCTCCATGGTGACTCTGTTTTCTATGGCAGAAACGCTGCTTAATGATTTGATGCTGAATAACCACATGATAAAATCGCTGAGCGTTCAACTAACCAAGTTTCAACAAAAACCACATACAGAAAATATTTTTTCTACTTCGCTATTCAAACTTAGTCAGATTCAGTCATCATTAGCCACACTCAAAAAACGCTTCGGCTTTTCCATGACCGCCGCCAACCAAACATCACTTAGCCATTAAATCATTTAATGGCTAGGCCTTCTTTGGCCTCGTAATATTCGGCTCACGTCCATAGCGAGGGATAACTACTGATTTCTTGGCTGACTTACTCAACCGGCGTAAAGTTTTTTGGGCCATAGATTTATAGTCTTTACTGGCGCTTAGCGATATGCCGACCACCGGTATTTGCAAAGCATAAGCCAAGGCATTAGCCGTACTAATGCCAATACGTAACGAGGTAAATCCGCCCGGCCCCTGGATCACCCCAATTCCTTTTAAATCAGTTAGTTTAAACTGGCTAGCTTTTAGCTCCTTCTCAATCAGCGGGAGAATTTTTTCTGATTGGTCAAAATCAGTCGGTATAGTACGGCCAACTAAAATAGCCCCTCGGGACTTTGCCAATACCACTGACAGGGACTTGCCATCACTCGTATCAATTACTAAAATCATTATTGTTTATCAAAAATTCTGTCAATAATTACAATCTTTCTGTTCTCGAGGATGTTATACAGAAATTTATCCGTTAAATCATTCCGGTAATCAAATTCTTTTTTAGTCATTACCGTGTAACGAATTCTTTTATCAAAATCCCTATGGAATTTGCTGACTAATCTTTTTAGCTTTTCCCGATTTACCTTGCCGACAATCAGCATATCAGTTTGGGTACCTTCTACTCCAGTAAAAATTCCTGTTAGGGCCATATAGGATATCTGGCCAACCTGCTTAATACTGCTGGCTAAATTTCGCTCCAAGGTCAATTGAGATTTTAATATTAGTCCCTTCAGTTCCTCAAACAAAACAAACTCCTTAACTGCCCGATAGAACTTTTTTTGGCCCTGATTGTGGGAGTGGACTACGCCCAATGTTTCTAAATTTTCTAATTCACGCCGAACTGAGTTGATTCTCTCCTTAATTTTTCTGGTTAGCTCTCTAACAAAGTAATTATTGTCCGGGTTTGTTAAAAAAAGACGGAGCAATTTTACTCTTGTTCTTGAACCAAAAAGTTGCTCAAGCATATAATAGTAGTCTTTACTAAATGATACTGATTGTATTATAATATGTCTATTGAAAACGAGCAAGAATACTTTTTAGTTATGCACGATTCCCCATTTTCATTCAGTAAATTACAGATATACACGCCAGGTAATAGTCTATCAACCTGCCATGTTTTCATTTCCAGCCAGTCCCCAGCAGAAGAATCCAGCTTGGGCCAGCTTTTCATTCTGTCTGAGATTACTTCCAACGACAAGGTCAATGAAGATATCATCAAAGCAATCCAAGAGGAGATAAAAATCAGTTACTACAATACCGATGACCTAAATGTGGAAAAGGCCTTTGAAAAATCGTTGGAGTCGGTCAACCAAAGAATTGCTGATATGGTCGGTGACTATGATATCAACTGGCTGGACAGGCTGCATGCTCTCGCCGCTGTGGTTACTAAAGACACGATCCACTTTAGCTATGTGGGAACCAGCCATGCTTTTCTGATCCGTGATGAAAAAATTATTGATATCATATCTTCAACTGGAGAAACTGAACAAAATGCCAGCAAGATAAACCCACTGAAAGCTTTTTCGAATATTATCAGCGGGGAACTCCAAACCGATGACGCCCTGCTATTTTGCACCTCCAAACTACTGGACTATTTCTCTATGGAAAAAATGAAAAAAATCATAGTGGAACAAAATCCCACCCAAGCGACAGCCACCTTTGAACGCCTACTAGGTGCTAATGTAAACAATGCCACTTTTGGCGCCGTAGTCATAAAATTTTCTCAAGCCACGCAAGTCCAACCCGCTGAATTCCAGGCCACAGCTGCAGCCTCGGGCTATGCCACGGGCTTATCCCCAGAAGAATCCATGGATGAGTTATTTGAAAAACAAGATCGAACTGGGGACATATTAGCGCCATCGCTGAGCAAGTATTTTAAAGAGCGTCTATCAACCGTGATGGGAAAAATTAGCGACTTTATCCGCATAAATATCCTGCGCCAATCCCCTCGTCGGATAAAATTATCTAAGCATAGCAGTGGCTATGGCCCTACCAGCCACGCTACCGGACCATCAATCTCTACGAGGCCATCCGGACCTGGGTTAAATAAGATCAAATCTGTCCTGAAAACAACCGGACAGTTGCTGGCTGGAGGAATCAGATCAATTGCTCTGGTTTTCAGTAAAGTGGGAAAAACAGAAGTAACAGGAACAACCGGATCAAAGGGAATTTTACCGAGACTGGAATCAACTATCCGTAAATTTAAATCTCTGCCAAAAGTAAGCAAACTGCTAATTGGGCTGGCCCTAATCACGGCTTTTATCTTGACTCAGGGCATTTACAGTACGGCCTTTTCTCGTAACCAACAAGAGCAGAACGTAGCCATTGATATAACCGTCTCCCAAATTTCCCAAAATATCCTAAAAGCCGAAGCGGCACTCTCGTACGGCAATGAAGAAAACGCTAAAGACCTGCTCAATGAAGCCCAAATTCTAATAAACAACTTACCGGACAAAGAAAAAGAAAATTCCTCAAAAATACAGGAGCTACAGTCAAACATTAATACCCAGCTGGAAAAAACAAAACACATTATAATAACTGCTGCTCCAAAATTAATTGCTGATTTCAGCTCTAATGACAGTAGTGCCAGGGCGGCAGAAATTATATTGGTCGGGGGTACTCTCTTTACTTTTGATCCTGCCAGTAAGACAATCTACGCCGCCAGTGTAGACAATGGCGGTATCACCACCTGGGCCAAGCCAGATCATAGTACAACCTGGCAGCATATAATCCAGCAAAATAATCAGACTCTACTACTACTAAATTCCCAAAACGGTTTAGAAGAATTTAATTTCGCTAGCGGTGAGATAAGCCCCCTGAACTTTTCTCTGCCCGAGGATGTAAATATTATCGATTTTTCCTTGTATGACGGCCGTCTCTATTTAACAGATATAAAAAATAACCAAATATACCGCTCCATCAAAAGTGGCAACAGCTATAGCACCCCGGTCGCCTGGATAAAAGATGACACCAGCACCAGTACTACGAAATCCATGGCTATTGATGGATTTATATATATACTAGGCAGCGACGGTGCGGTCACCCGGCTTTTCCAGGGATCCCGCCAAGCTTGGTCGCTGGCTACTATTGATCCGCCGCTGGAACGCGCCAATTTGATATGGACCGAGCAAGACGCTGAAAATATATACGTCATGGATGCAGCGGGTAAACGCATCATAGAATATACTAAAGAGGGAGTTTTCCTGAATCAGTACACTTCGCCTATCTTTGATAAAATGAAAGATTTCGCTATCGATACTGCCAATAACAAAATATTTGTGCTCAACGGCACTAAAGTATTCTCCCTGGATTTACAATAGATAACAAAAAAAACTATCCCTATGATATAAGAGATAGTTTTTTTATATTATACTATTTGAGGGCAACTTTTGCTCCTGTTTCTTCCAATTTCTTCTTTAATTCTTCAGCCTCTTCTTTGCCTACACCCTCTTTGATCACTTTAGGTGCGGCGTCTACGATGTCCTTAGAATCTTTCAGCCCCTTGGCGGTAATTTCACGGACTGCCTTGATGATTGAAATTTTATTTGGACCGGCCTCAACCAGCTCTACATTGAAAGTGGATTGCTCCTCAGCCTCACCATCACCATCACCACTAGCTGCAGCACCGGCTACGGCTACCGGAGCTTGAGCGGAAACTCCGAATTTATCCTCTAAGACTTTTACCAATTCTGCCAGCTCCATCACCGATAGTTTCTCGACCGACTCGACCAGATCTTTAAACTTAGCTGGTACCTCGACCGGCTGGTCATCGCTTTTGGTATCCTGAACTTTTTCATCTGCCATTATATTTTATCCTTATTATTTATTTATTAATTAATTTTTTGAATCTTTTATCGCTTGGAGTACGTAAATAAATTTCCTTAAACTGCCGGCTAATACGTTGACGAATCCGTAAGTCGGATACTGAATCAGCCAAATCAATTTCACTAGGAGCTCATCCTTGGATGGCAGACTGGCTAGATCAGCCACCGCCTGAGCATCAATAAATTTATTCTCAAAAATTCCCCCAATTAATTTTAACGATTTGTGCTTTTTAGCAAACTCCGAAAGTGTTTTAGCGGGCAATACCTCATCATCATAGCCAAAAGCAACACCAAGCCCACCAGATAAATCATCCATGGAAACATCTTCCAGTTTAGCTTTCTTTAGCGCCAAAGCAAGTAAGGTACGTTTAGCTACTGTATAATCGATATTAGCCTCTCGGAGATGGCTGCGTAACTCATCTGCTTCAGACACGGTCAGGCCTTCAAAATTAGTAAAAACAGTAGCCTTGGCCTTGCCTAGTTTTTCTTCCAGAGCTTTTATAATCTCCTCTTTTTGTTGCTTTGTTTTTGCCATAATATTAAAAAAAGTCCGTAGTAACCACAGACTCATAAAAATGCTTATGCCTCGGTGGGAATTTAGCGCCTGTGATTCAGGCCACCCGCTGTCTGTGGCTATTAAAAATTGTTATTCATAGTATAGCTGACCTCTATAATAGTGTCAACTAATCAAGGTACCCCTGTACTTTTGGCCGGTAATAATAGCCTTTAAATTCCTCAAATCCGTACCCAGGCATACGATTACTTTTAATCCGAATTGGCTGGCTAATTTCGAAGCGGCCGGATCAAATGGCACATGGGCTCCCGGCTTCCATTTTGTCCCGGTCAAGACTAATAGGCCCTCCCAAGTCATTTGTTTGATGGGCTTAGCGGACTTTACTTTTTTGGGATCATCGGTGTAAACATGATTGATATTGCTCATATTAATAACTGTCTTGGCCCGATAGGCCTTAGCTAATAAAACAGCGTCTTTATCCGAAGAAGAGCCCGGCTGCCAGCCAGCGCCAACTAATATTCTTTTACTGGTAGCCACGCGCTTAGTTGGATTATCAATAACTTCATGATAAGCATGTCTGCCAAAAATTGACCTGACCAATTCAGCATTCAGTTTGGTGGAGGCAATGCCCACCCAATCCAGATCCTGGTGCGATATCGGTCCAATTTGCTTAGCCGCCTGTTGGTATTGCCGGCAGTTGCCACCACCCCCAGTCACTATGACAAAACGATAGCCTCTCTTAGTCAGCGCTAGTATCATTGAACGGAATTTTTTGAGATAGGCCACCTGAATCTTGTCAGGCACGATGATTGACCCACCTAGCGAAAGAACTATTGTCTGGGACGTACTCATTGTAAATAAAGTCGCTTATTGGCCAGATGCTCGTCGAAAGTTTTGCTAAAAACAGTGGAACCATCTGGCTTAGTCAAGAAATAAAAGAAATCAGTCTCCGTAGGATATATGGCCGCCATGATCGATGACAAAGATGGATTACTTATTGGCCCGGGAGGCAAGCCTTGATACTTATATGTATTGTATAAATTATCTACATCCAAATCCTCCAGGGTAGGCTGGAGTGCCTGCTTGCCCGTCACATAATTAACAGTGGCATCAGATTGCAGGGGTACCCCCACGGCCATGCGCTCATAAAATATACCCGCAGCTATTTTTCTATCAGCATCAGTCCGCACCTCTTTTTCTATAATAGAGGCCAGAGTAACAATCTCGTGTATATTCATGCCTCTAGCTCTAGCATCGGCGGCCATTTGCTCAGTAAATTTCACACCGAAATTATCCAGCATGCGCTCAACAATATCAGCAATAGTGGAGTTCTCGTATATCCGATATGTATCAGGGAACAGATACCCTTCCAGTCCCTGATCGGACGGCTTATCTACTAGGAAATCGTAGGTCTTGTCCGGCACTATTTGCCGGGAATCAGTAGTATCAACCACAGTCAAAAAATCATTTTTGGATAAACTCCCCCGCTCATCCAGATAGTCAGCCATATCCCTGGTGGTCCACCCCTCTATCAGGCGAATGGTATCCTCAGGCGTAGTGTTGCCGGCTGTTAAAATATTTACAACATTCTTGATACTTAAATCTTTATTTAGAACATAGCTACCTACAAAAAAATTTCGCTCTGACCTATCCAGATAAACATAGGCTTTGAACCAAAAAGAACTTCTGATGAGCCCCTCCGCTTCCAATTGATCAGCAATTTCCTGGGCTCCCACGCCATCGGCTATGGTAAACAATACTTCCTGCGATTCAGACGAGACCGGCCAATTAATCTGATTCCAGAAAAATAATCCGCCGAGAATCAGGGACACGACAGCGACTAATGATATTATCAGAATAATTTTTCTCATTTTTATAAATATTTGTTAAGTTTTTCTTTTTGTAATTTTTCTACAATTTTTTTGACATCCTGGGCGCGGTCTTTGGGGCAAACCAGTAAACAGTCCTCAGTGTCAATGATTATCATATCTTTCAGTCCAGCCGTGCCAATTAAGCGTCCGGTATAGCTGTATATCAAATTACCAGATGACTCAATGCCGACATGCTGTCCCTTGACCACATTCTCCGTATCACTACGCGAAAGTACCTCCTTGACTGTCCGCCAATGGCCAACGTCCACCCAATCAAAACTGGCCGGGATGACTAAAATATTTTTGGTTTTTTCCATGATACCATAGTCAATAGATATGGGCTTCAGCTTTTTGAATTCCCGGGTGACCACTTTTTTCTCATGCTTAGTGCCTAAAGCAGGCTGGATACGCATGAGAACAGCATAATGCTTGGGCAGATGCTTCTGGTACAGCTCTAATAAATAATCAACCCGCCAGCAAAAAATTGCCGAGTTCCAAAGATAGTCCCACCTCTTGACATAACGCTGGGCAGTTTTTTTATCTGGTTTTTCTACAAACCTTTGCCCAAAGAAAACCTCATCATCTCCAAATTGCCCAAATAATTTATTTATCTTTATATAGCCGTAGCCAGTCTCGGGATAAGTCGGCTTAATACCAATGACGACGGAATTATGGGGATCTTTTTTTATTACCTTGGCCGCTAATTTCAGCAGTCGGATATATTCTTTGCGGTTTTTGATATAGTGGTCAGCGTTAGCCATGACCATGATCTCATGAGGATTTTTTTTGGCCAGCGTCACGGCCGCCAAGCCAATAGCGCCGGCTGTGTCTTTTTTAGCCGTTTCTAATATATAGTTTTTAGCCGGCAACTGGGGAATTTGCTGGCGGATGCCTTGGAGATGATCATAGTGGGTGGACACATAAATATTTTTGGCGGGGAAACCCGTCCTGATGCGAGAAAAAGTCTCCTGCATCAGAGTCTGGTCGCCGATAAAGTGCTGGATCTGCTTGGGTTTGTTTTTACGGGAAACTGGCCAGAGCCTGGTACCACCGCCACCCGCTAATATTACTACGTTCATTATTTCAAAAAATTATTAATCACTATCTTTACCCCACTCATTAGGAACTAGTGGCACGAACTGGAAGCCGGGATACCTCTCTTCTTTGTAGTCATTTTTAGCCACCCTGTTCATGACCACCATATCCTGCTCATACTTACCCACTGGTATGACCAGCCGGCCACCGACTTTTAGCTGCTGTAGCAATATATCAGGAATGCCTATCTCGGCAGCCGCCGCCACAATAATTTTGTCGTACGGAGCCATCTTTTTATATCCCCTGGTACCGTCACCTAATAGGGTCTTCACATTTTTAAACTTATACTTGGCTATATTCTTATCGCCCATCCTTTTCAAATCAGGGATTCGCTCAATGGCAATAACTTTCCCCTCGTCTCCGACAATCTCCGCCAGCAGGGCTGTCTGCCATCCGGATCCTGAGCCGATATCAAATATATTCTCACCCGGCTTGGGCTGGAGCAATTCCAGCATAAAAGCTACCGTCAGTGGCTGAGAATTTGTTTGGTTGTACCCAATGGTTAAGGGGTGATTAACCGAGGCTTCCGCTTTATTTTCCTTGGGCAAAAAATCCTCCCGTTTTATCTTGCGGAATGCCTCGATAATCCGTTCGGTCTTGAGATAGCCGTCAGTTGTTAGCTCATTTATTAGTTCATCCATTAGGTCATCCATATAATTTTTACTTAGCCAAAAACAACAATTATATTAACTAGCATTATACCAGATTTAGCCCCGATAGAAAATGACTAGAGGTATTGCAATTACTTCATAGTAGAAGGCAACCTTTTTACTTTAATAATTCTTTTATCCTTTTCCCATCAAAATGTTGGTATGGCATTTTATGATATTGTGGCGGTAACCCCTCTTTTACGGGATTATGTTTGATATAACGCAAAATGGTATGCGCATATCGATCCGTATCTACTATTCGGGAATAAAACCGGCGTTGGAAAATTGGATAATTTATTTTATATTGATCGCGTAATTCATGATAAAAAAATGATTTGATTGTGTATATCAATTGGGAAATGTTGCATATTGCACGGCTCATCGCGGGCACGGTCTTGGGACCCATCGCGGGCACGGTCTTGGGTCCCATCGCGGGCACGGTCTTGGGTCCCATCGCGGGCACGGAGACCCGCTCTGTGATTATGTGATTAAAACAATTACCCCGTCCCCGAGCGCACCTCT
>JADFTK010000068.1 GCA_022560375.1 Patescibacteria group bacterium | reverse complement strand
CATCAGCCAAGGAACTTTCTTCAAGAGCTTCCTGCCGCCCTGCATGATAATGAACATAGGAATAGCCGTACCCAGGGCATAGGCAATGATAATAATAACTGCTGCCCCTGTCACAGCTTCCGATAAGGCTAGTGAAATAATACCGGCTAAAATCGGTCCCACACATGGAGTCCAGAGCAATCCCAGGCTAGCACCCACGATGATCCCCCCGCTAAAACCTGTACGATTAGTCTGGGATCCACGGTTGGCTAATTTACTAAATAGTAATTCAACCCACTTCTGAAATTTGGGTACGATTAGTGACAAGCCAAATAGTACCAGCACCACCACGGCCATGGTACGGAGAATGTCCGGCGATACCCCAAACAGCTTGACGATAGCGGTCAAGAAGAGTGTAAAAAATGAAAAACTTATAACAAAACCCAGGATGATACCGTAGGGCCGGCGCTTCCCCTCTCCCACCGTACCCGATAAAATAATCGGCAAGACCGGTAATATACAAGGCGAGAGAATAGTGACTACCCCACCAATAAAAGCAAAAACAATTAGGACAAGCATGAAAAAAATATAATAAAATTATTAATTGACATTTTGGACTATTAAATCAATACCTCCACCGTTCCACTTTTTGATCTCATTTCCACTAGCATCGACAATGACAAAGGTATGCTGATAAGTAACACCATATTTCTTCTTGAGGACGGTTTCAGTATCATAGTCGAGCTTGAGAATGACAACATTGTCTGGAATCTTGTCTAAATTACTAGTAATATCCGCGTCAGCTACTTTGCATATTGGACACCAAGATGCATAAAAATATAATATGCGTGTCTGACCAGCAACACTGGCGTAGGTAGCTTCAGAATAATCTATATATCGGCCGCCAACCGCGGTGACTGGCTCTGTGGTTATATTCGTGCCATCCTTTTCCACTACTTCAGACTCTTTATCCATCACAGCTTCCTGATTGGTATTACTGTTTCGACTAGTATCATCTTTGATCATAACCTCTTCAATTTCTTTCATATCCTCTCCCTCCTCCGCCATAACTTCCTCATTAGTATTACTATTGTTGAATAAAAAATAAGCGCCTCCAGCTACCACTAGGACGACGATGCCAATGACTATACCTATTGTTTGTACGCCTCGATTATTATTAAATATATGCATAATAGTAATCAATATTGATTATCTATTAGCAGTATAAATTGACTAATTATCTATGTCAAGTCTACTTTACATTAATTATCCACGCCAACGATAATAGAGCAGAGCACTCAATCGTGCCACTACCATGACTAACAGGGCGCCAGCTAACCACGAATCGAGATTATGCCCGATGCTCTGCACCACCACCCCAATCAATAAAACAAAACTCCCTGCCAAGTAGGCAAAGCGTCCGGCCTGTAATCGGTGATGAGACTCGCGCTCATCCTGAGCACGCTCCGTCAAGACATAGCCAAAAAATACCACACTAGCCACCACTAGAACAACGAGCAATACTAGTAAGCTACCTTCCGGCATCACCGTCATTAACGGATCAATTAATAGTATCAGCAAGATAACTGTAATGACAGCACTGATGATAAGGATGATAGAATTTCTATGCATAATGGTCTAAAATTTAAAAATTGATTCAACTGAGGTATTAAAATACTTAGCCAGCTGTAAAGCTAGTGATACCGAGGGCGTGTAATTTCCTTTCTCAATCGCAATAATAGTCTGGCGAGTAACACCAACGGCCTTGGCCATATCTTCCTGAGTAACATTTTTTGATTTACGTAAGGCGGCCACAGAATTTTTTACTACTATACCTGTCATATGAATAAACTCACCATACAATCTGATATAGAGTAAGTCAAGGCCTCTTTACATTACCTGTCCCGATGAACAATTAGAGAAAATTGGCAGGAAATTCCCATCCCCCTAATAAATAAAAATAGCATTGGCCTTTTGACAGTATTTTCCCAACTATGCTAAACTAACCTAATTCTAAAAAGATAATAGTACTTTGAAAATTAAAGGAGATAAACAATGTTTGATAAACAGAGAAGAGTGGTTATTACCGGTCTGGGCGTTCTGGCGCCAAACGGTAAAAATGTCAGGGACTATTGGTCAGCCTTGGTCAGCGGCCAAAGTGGCATCAGGAATATCACTAAATATGATACCGAGGGTCTGCCTACAAAAATCGCCGGTGAGATCGGAGATATTAGCTCGGAACTTGCGGTATTAGAAAAAGAGCAGATACTTGATAAAAAAGATATCCGGCGCATGGACAATTTTTTACTCTTTTCCTTAATCGCCATGCATGAAGCAGTTAGTGATTCAGGTTTGGATTTTTCCCAGGAAGATCCTTATCGAGTAGGCTCGATTATCGGCTCGGGCCGCGGGGGAGTGAAAATATGGGAAAACGATCTCTTAAAATTCAATAACAGCAGCTCCAAAAAGACTTCTCCCTTCGCCATTCCCTACATGATTCCCGATATGGCCTCTGGTTTAGCCGCCATAAAATGTAAAATACATGGGCCAAATTTTTGCACTACCTCTGCCTGTTCTTCAGCCGGCCATGCTCTCAGCACTGCTCTGATGATTATGCAACGCGGAGATGCAGATATAATAATCGCCGGGGGCAGCGAAGCTTGTATAACCGCTTACACTGTCACCAACTTCCATAACATGGGCGCCTTATCGACCAGAGATTGTCCACCTGACGCCGCCTCCTGTCCTTTTGATATCAGGCGAGATGGCTTTGTTATTGCCGAGGGAGCCGGCATTCTCATTTTGGAGGAATTAGAACACGCCAAAAAGCGGGGGGCGAGAATTTATGCTGAGTTAGCCGGTTTTGGGCAGA
>JADFTK010000004.1 GCA_022560375.1 Patescibacteria group bacterium | reverse complement strand
AATTCAACATTAATAAGATCCACTATCCTGCCAGATACTTTTAGGAATATATTAGTGGCTACGGTTGAGCCAATATATACAGTGGTGCCATCCAAGTCCTCTTGAGTGGGCGGTCGCGAACGAAATACCAAAGATATGAGATGTGTTCCTGGCTCGCCGTTGGCTGGCACCTCAATGCGGTAAGGAAAATCTACTAGAGATCCGTCGGCTGGTAGATCGACCCGGCTGGCATCGTATTTTATCCATTCCCGATCAGGTTGCAGGTCAGCTGGATCAGTCAGTACAATAGCTGAGCCTTCGCGATCTGGATTCTCGGTAAAGTTATATACCCAGGGGTAAACGGTTATTCCTTTCTTGGCATCGTCATATAACTGTTCTAATTGATATATTGTTTCACCTGGTGCAGCATTTATTTCCAGGATTGGCTGGGAGATAGTTACTGCCTGGGCTGGGCTGGCTAGCATGTAATTGCCTGCTAAAACACCACAGGCGATAACAACAGTCAAGCGCACTATATTGAAGATGGACTGTTTAGGCAGTAAATTATTTTTCACCTTTTTGCTTGTCAGAATTTTGTTCTTTAGAGATTAAGTTTTTGGATTTCTTAAGGTTGGGTTTTTTTCTTTTTGGATTTTTTTTCTGCTGCAACTCTTCCATAATGACTTTACGCAAGCGCTCCTCTCTCTCTTTATCTTTGGACTCTTGTTTCTTCTCTTGCTCGGCTTCATGTTTCTGGCGACGCCGCTTGCCCGCTTTTCTAATAATAATGATAATAATGATTATTAGTATTAACGATCCCAAGGCAATCGATATTTCAACGACTGGCATAATCCAGAAAACAATTTCTTTTTCCACTGTCCTTAAGGGACTGCCATAGAGTAGGGTCAATTTGGCACGGTATTTGCCAAACATAAATCCCTGGCCAAAGCTGGGCACCTCATACGTACGGTCGTTATCTGGCAGGATGATTTTACTTTCTTGATTGATCAATAGTTTCTCGGGTGGGCCGCCCAAAAAATCATTGATAATGCGTACATTACCGTCGGGTTTCTGGTGAGTATTGCCTTGATTGCTGACGATAAGCTGGAAATCTACTGGTGTTTTCAAAAAGAATGTTTTGGGCTGGAAATATTGATTACGTTGATTGGGGGATATGGCGCGACTTTTATTGGTGTAGATACCGGTCTTAAATTCTGCATCGATTTTATCAATAGTAGCACCTGTCACCTTGAGGAATATATTGGTAACGACATTTGCACTGATATAAATAACGCTGCCTTCAGATTTTTCAGATTCCTGGGGACGAGTCTGGAAGACAATTGATAATAGGTGGGTGCCCGGTTCAGCATCCTCTGGTATCTCGAGGCGATAAGGGAAGTCAACTAAAGTGCCTTCGGCTGGTAAGGTTAATTGTTCAACATCATATTTTACCCAGTCCCGGTCAGGTTTTAGATCGGCTGGATCAGTCAGCACTAGAGCGGACCCTTCGCGGTTAGGATCTTCGGTAAAATTTGATACGGACGGATATACCGTCACTCCGGTAAGAGCGTCGTCGTATAGCTGAATTAATTGCTGTACAGTTTCTCCAGGGTGGGCATTTATTTCCACAATAAGCTGGGAGATAGTTACTGCTTGGCCTGGTTTAGCAGCTAGTAGAGAGCCGAGTAGTAACAGGCCGGTAAATAATATTATGTGGTAGCGTAGTTTCATAAAATTAGTTAGTTCGGTGGGGGCGGGGCATAAGGCGTCGGTGGTGGTTCAGTCGGTGGGTAATTTTCATTGGGTGGCCAGCTTTCGGGGGGCGGTTCGGCTGGAGGACTCTGCCGATTTTTCAGATCTTCTATTTCGCGACGCAGGCGTTCTTCGCGCTCAGCTTCACGCTGTTCACGTTGGCGTTCGCGCACTTCTTCTTTTTGCTCTCTGACTTTTTCGCGTTTGCTATCCTGGTATTGACGTCGCTGTTTCCTGAAATGAGCAATTGTTATGAGCAGAAGTATAAATAAAGTCAAGATGATCATTTCTAATAAAGGAACTATCCAAAAGGTTATTTCTTTGGTCAGGGAGCGTAGGGGATTGCCATAGAGCAGGGTTAGCTTGGCGCGGTACTTGCCAAACATAAAACCCTGGCCATAGCTGGGTACAGCGAAGGTGCGGCTGGTTCCTGGTAGGACAATGCGGTTATTTTCATTGACCAGAAGTTTTTCAGGCACATTGAGCCCCAGGTCATTTACTATGCGTATATTTCCGTCAGGTTTTTGATGGGTGTTGCCCTGGTTATGGACTGTCAGCAGAAATTCTACTGGTGGTTTTATGAAGAAGCTTTTTGGTTTAAAAAATTCTTTTAATTCTGCTGCCGATAAATTAGGATCATCATTAGTGTAGGTACCTGATTGGAAGTCAGCCTCAATCTGATCAATAGTGGCTCCCGCTACTTTCAGAAATATATTAGTGACTACATTAGTACCAATAAGTATCGTGCTGCCGGCTAATTCCTCGGGGGTAGGGGGCCGGGTACGGAATACCAAGGAGATTAAGTGGGTGCCCGGCTCAGCATCAGGGGGGACTTCTATGCGATAGGGGAAATCTACTAGTGTTCCATCGTTTGGCAGATCAATGCGATTACTGTCAAATTTTATCCAGTCCCGGTCAGGTTTTAGATCGGCTGGATCAGTCAGCACTAGAGCGGACCCTTCACGGTTAGGATCCTCCGTAAAATTAAATACTCTGGGATACACAGTGATCCCTTGAAGAGAGTCGTCGTATAGCTGAATAGTTTGTTCGGTGGTTTCTCCTGGTTGGGTATTTATTTCTACGGTAAGTTGGGAAATGGTAACAGCCCAAGCCTGATATGGTACAAAAAATATACTGAAAAATATCCCGACAATAATAATCGGCGTGGCCATAGCTAGAGTATTTAATTTATTTTTGTTGATGGCTGGATTTTTTTTCATAAGTTAATGTGTATATTATACACCAATTTAAAACTTATCTGAAGTTAGATACTTAGATACTAAGCATCTAATCAGAAATAAATTGATGCCATACTTTTTTGTTATTCTGGAATTGGTACGGAATCCACTGGTAAACTATATTATGAGATCCTGAAACAAGTTTAGGATGGCAAGCTGTTAAAAGTATAAATTTTTTCAGATTCGCATAACCAAAAAGCTCCCCAACCAGGGGAGCTTTAATATAATATTCGTAAATTCTTTTTAGAAATTAGCAGTCGCTGTCCAGGTTACTATATGTGAGTAGGTGAGGCCGACGACCGTAGAATCAATAGCTACTTGATGAGTGATGGTTATATCATTGCCCGCTATATCAATGGGTGCAGAGGTAGTAGCCACAGTTACTGGACCAGTAGCAATGGGCGAGGCATCATCGGTATAGATACCAGCCTTGGTCCAGGCGGCATCAGCGGCTACCGTAATACCATATTCATCGGTACCAGCCGTAATAGTTCCACTATCTTCGACAAAATCTGTAATTGAATTTCCTCCATTTCGCAGATTGCCGTCTTCGGCTATTTGTAGAGTAGCACCATTGGCTGCGTTGGTGCCAACATTCACATCATAGTTGCCGGTGGCAATGGTAGTAGTTAGTACCGTGCCTAGATTACAGGTGGTGACACCAGAGGCCAGAGTACAATTAGTAGCATCTGGGTTATCGATAGTTAGAGACAAGTTAGGTAGTACATCAACTGATACCGTAACGTCATTGGCATTACCGACGTAGGCTATACCTGCACCAGAGTCAGATGTAGTAACCACCGTTACAGAATAACCATCAGCTGCCGCTGGATTGGTAGGATTAGGTGTGCCATCTCCGACCAAGCAGGTAACTACAGCAGCGCCGGCACCAACTGTGGTAGCGGTAATGCCCACCTTCAAAGGAAGTGATGCGGTAGCCGCTGCCACTGAGTCAATGGTATATGTTTCACCAGTACCATCATCATCGCAGGAAATGTCAGCGGTAGTAACAGAATTTAAGCCCCATTGGTCACCGCCAGTATCCTCACCCAGGTAGATATCAATAGAATCACCGTTACCTAGTGTGCCAAAAGTAAATACCACGGTTACTTGAGAGGCGGCACTGACAGTTTCCACTGAAAGGGTGATCGCGACATCATCTAGACCAGCCGCTTTGACAGTCTGGATTTGATAAATACCGCTCCAGACAAAGGTTAAAGCAATAAGGCTGAAGATAGCCACTGTTTTTTTGAAAGCATTAAATACACGGCCACGTTTAAGGGTGCCCGTTTTAACTATGGAAAAATCGACTTTGATTTTTTTGTTTATTTTATTTTTCATATTTTTTTGTTTTTAAAAAATGTACAAAGTAGCTTTTTTGCCGATTTTTCGCTACTTTGTGCCTTTTATACTATCATTTTAGCATGTTTTTAAGACATTGTCAATAGATTTTACCAATCCATGCCCTAGGCTACTGAAAGGCCAGATAATTAGTTTTAAAAGTCTCCGGTACAGGTTATGGTCACCAAGTGGGCATAATTTCCATATACGGTAATTCCAGATGCCGCGGCTTTATAAGTAAAGGTAGTTACACTAGCGTCTACAACACCAGTGTTCGAAGCAACAGTCAGGGGTGTTCCAGTAATAGCGGTGTCACTACCCAGGGCGCAGTCAGCCCCAGAACAGTTGATCCCATATTCTTCTGATCCAGCCGTGACTGTACCGTCCGATACGTCATTAATAGTATTAGCACCATTACGCATTTCGCCATCCTCTACCACTCTACATGTGTATCCATTGGCGGCATTGGTAGTAACGGTAATGGTATGATTGCCAGTGGCCACAGAGGTTAGGTTCAGCACACCCAGGTTTACCGTGGTACTGCTGACTGATAGATTCAATTCAGAATTCCAGCCCACAAAGGCACTATTCAATTCATTGTCAAAATCTTCACCGCCCTTATTACCGCTCCAGCCAAAGAAGGTCCAGTCTATGCCTGATCCATCAGCATTGACGTTGTAAACCACATTAACATCTGTACCATCCCCATTATCATCAAAGACATTATCAAAGAAATTTTCTGAGGAAGTAATGCCATTGACTGTAATATAGGCGGAAGAAGCACCACTGGCATTGTTATCGAAATTACCGTCAGATAACTCGGTTATAGTAGCAGTGCTGGTAATATTTAGGCCACTAGCGTCTAGATTATCAAAGTCATAGTACTGGGCATCAATAGTGCCGCTCATAGTCAGGCCATAGTTGCCCGTGCTCTGCCTGGTAACCAGTGAGCGATTGGAAGTGGCATTCTGACCTCTGATCTCCAGCGTATCGGCGCTATCTACTGTTAGCGTGGCGCTAGCAGCAAAGCGTATATCAGCCTGACGGGTAAGTGCCGCCCCATCCCAGTCCGTAGCATAGCTCCAGTATTCATTAGTCCTAGTGTTGCAGGTGCCGTATATATTCATACGTCCTGCTGTACCAGCATGGTCTTCAGAAAAGAGACAGCCACCAGAGTCAATAGTAAAAGTACTGGCGTCCGAATCCCACATAGCGATATCTTCTGAAGCTCCAATACGCAGGGTAGCGAATGTATCACCACCATGAGTTTTAGTATTAATATCATACATACCACCCGAGCCATTGAGATATAGAGTTGAGCCGGTCCAGGTGGTGTTGGCACCAGCCACTGTGAGGGTGAAGTTGCCTTGTACTTCTAGCGTTCTGGCTGTTTGCAGAGTGAAAGTGCTGGCCGCTGTCAAAGTTAAGTCACTGGCGGTAGTCATGTTTTCTGTCTGGACAGTCCAGCCGCCTGAAGCATTATTGAAAACGACGTTGTTAAAACTTTGTCCTCCAGACTCAATAGTTTTTCCAGTTGTACCAGCATCAAAAGTAATAGTACCAGATCCCGGAGTCAGGGTACCGTCATTATTCCAGCTGCCTGCCGCATTGAACGAGCCGGTACTGGAAGCAAACAATTCTGCACCAGCCGCAATAGTGATATTTCCCTCTATGTCTGTAGTGGGATCATTGGTCTCTAAGTCCAGTTCGCCGTCATTAACAGTCAAAGCTCCGTCCACGTCAAAGGTACCGGTAGAAATTATTACATCATCCACTGAGTCAGTAGTCCCAGCATTGTTTGAGTAGAAATCAAAGAAGGCTTTACTGCCAGTAGTAATTGTCTGGTCGGCAGTGCCGTCCGGCTCTACGCGGGAGTCAGTAGACACGATAAATGTGCCAGTGCCGGACATAGTCCAGTTACCGCCGAAAGTAACTATCGTACCATCACCCTCATTACTCGGGGCATCATCCTGTAAATCAAAGGTGCAGGTGCCTTGGCAATCAATAAAATCCGATACATCTACTTCCCAGCCATGAGTTTCAAATTTATCGCCTGTTAAAATAGTTAAGTCAGTGGCCGAGAAATCACTTTTTAATTTAGTCGTGCCAGGACTCATGCCGATCTGCACCGAACCCATATCCTGCTTGGTAGCATTGGCGTCATCAAATGACTGATTATCCGATATACCGTCCATGATGAAATTACCGGTACCACTGGCCTTGGTAAAGGTAGTACCACTGGCTAAATTAACCGCATCACCGGTTAAAACAATATCTACGTTAGCGCCCTGGGTCAGCGTGCCGGAGGTCAGATTGAAGTTGCCGGACACATCCAGCTGATCAACAGTAGTGATACTGCCGCCGGTGATAGAAAAATTATCATATACCTGGCCATTGGAGGTGAGATTTTTCGAGGTGCCATCTACCTGAAAAGTATTTCCAGACGTAGCAGTATACGTCCCTGCTGTAAAGTCTACATTGCCAGACACTGTCCAGGTACCGGTGCCCGAGGTAATAACTTCGGAACTACTGCCTGATCCTGTAAAATCTAAGTCGCCTCCAATGGTCACGGTAGGGTTATTGGTAGCGCTAACTAGAGTAACATCACCAGGCGATGCTCCATCCGCAATAACGTACAGATGTGAGGAGGCACCAGATAATGTGTACGTCCCAGTGGCAAAGGTGACCGTACGTGCCGTGGCACTGCTAGAGAAGAATTCAACTTGGCCGTTGTAAGTTCGGGCATCAAAGGTTGTTGATAATATATTGCCGGCACTGGCATCATAACGGACAATAGAGCTGAGGGTGCCGGCTGCACCTGGGCCGTCTGATCCATCGTCAATAGATAATGTACCTGCTCCACTTATGGTGCCATCCAGAGTAATGACAGTACCGGTATGTGATACGGTCTGGCTGGTATTAATACTTAAAGTATCAGAGGTATCGACGTCTAAAGTATTAGCCACGGTAAAGCTGCTGGCCACGGTAGTACTGGCGGCGGTGGCTGTGCCGATAGTCAGATTATAGAAGTTTATGGTTGGAGTGGTGCCGCCACCAATGTTGCCGGTCCCGGTCATAGTAACGGTGGGGGTTCCGGAAGTGGCTATGGTGACTGACGTGCCAGTGGTAGTAATATCTCCACCTTCGATATTAGTGTTAGTATTAATATTCAGGGTAGCTGAGGCATCAACCAGTATATCGCGGCCAATGGTGTTGGTGGCTGTATCAAGAGTGGCGGTGGCACTGTCATCCACGTGGAGATCGCCACCAGTAGCATTGGTGGTAACTGTGCCACCAGGGGTAAAAGTATCTCCGGTCCATATATGCAGTTCCATTCCAGACTCTACGGTGAGAGCGCCGGCCGACACACTGTAGCGAATTCCCGTATCGGCGTTATCGCCAGTGCCGAATTTAGCATTGGTGTTGGGCCCAGAGTCTTCGTGACGGGCAATGACCCGATTCTGATAAAGGTGGAGGCTGGTGATGTTGGAGGAGGTGTCAGCGGCCAAGGTGACCGTGGTGGCGTTGGGCGTTTCCGCCGAATCAATGTACAAGACGATAGGATCACCGGCCGCCGAGGGAGCACTCGAGGTGGTGATTGAGTAGGCGCCGGACGATGCTGTGCAGGTGTCTGTGTCTTCGGCCGCTCCATTGATCGAGACTTTGATGGTCAGGTTATCGGCAGAGCAGTCAAAGGCGGATGACCCTTCATCCGTGTAGACATTGCCGGAGATGGTAATGCCGGCCGAGGGAAGAGTATAGTCAACTACCACCCAGAACTCGTCACAGTCTATAGTTTCCCCGTTACCAATTGTTTTTATTTGGCCACCGATTTGGATGTTTTGGATGTCAGCAAATGACCAAGCTCCACCACTGGGATCAGTTGTAACTTGAGCACCAGTGTATTCAGTAAATGAAGAACTGCTGATGTTTGCGTTGTTGAGGTGATTATCATCTGTTCCGCTTAAGCGAATGATGCCGTTCATTCGTTCTCCTTGGCCACTACCGTCGGAGCGGCAAGACATATGCATCTCAACCCAATTTATAGTAGAGCCAGAATCAAAAGTCGGATCCGCTAAATTCATAATATCGCGGTCTTCATCAGTTGATTCAGAGATATAGGTGCTAGAATTTTGGTCAGAGGTATCGCCATAGTCAGTGGAAGTGTTAGGTGTCCACTGCGCTGAGTCACCGGTGGCATTTGGCCTTAAAATTTCTGTGGCGGCGTTAACTTTTTCGATAGGAGGGGGAAACTGTATAGTGTCATTAATATATATAGGCGGCCATCCGGTAAATATCCAAGAAATAATTAATATAAAAACAAGGAGCCTCAATGAAAAGCCCCCAATAACCATATGGATTTTTTTTAGTTTGTTTTTATTTTGTTTCCTGGGTGATAGAAAATTCACGTTTTTTATTTGATTTGGTTTTTATTTTACTCTGTTTTAATGTAAGTTTGTTTTTTATGAAAAAAAAGACACCAAATATTTCCTCAAGGTAAGGTTTATTTTTTGGTGCTGTTTTTCTTTTGGTTTTTATTTTTCTATTAGTATTCTAGCACGTTTTGAGGTGTTTGTCAAGAGATTTTTTTAATTTGTGCCTATCAGTTTTAATTTAGATTCTAGGTTAAAACCACATGAGGAAATACGGTATCATGTTGGTATGGGGTTTTCTTTGGCCTTCTTTATGGTACAATTATAATAAGATATTTTGAAAGTAATATAGAACCTTGAAAAAAATGAAAGGAGGGTCATTATGACCGGAGGACAACTACTCCAGGATCTTTTACGGCGACCTCACCTTTCAGAGTTAGGTGAGTTTGAGCAGTTTTGCAGCCAGGATCTAGATCTGGATTTTATGTTGGGTCAGCACCGATCCAGCGTTGAACAGTTTTTCTGTGACGGCGATATGCAGCCCAAGGATTTTTGGGCGTTCGTTTCTAGAAATCCTTGGCTTTTATCTTTAGCTTCATCTAATGGCGAGGTTAATAAGATAACCTGGTCTCAATTGTTACAAAGCTTTCCCGAGGATAAGAGGATAGCTTTAAGCTTGAAGCTGATACCGGAAACTTTTCTTTTTTCGGTGGAGCATTTCATCTGGTTTTTTTTCGCTAAGGGTTATGCCAATTTAGAGATTGATATTAGTCCACCAGCGAAAAAAACTGTAGTAAAGGAAAAAATTAGGCGCATAAAAACAAAAAAATTGGCGGCTAAAATTCCTGAGCCGGATAAGCAAAAAGCTGATCTAATTCGATATCGTCGTGCGCAAATGGCGATGCAGAAGCCAGGCCGGGCCAAGTCATCCAGTAAAGGTGGATTACGATTCGGCGATCCGTCTCTGGATAAATACCTTGAGGAAATTTCCAGGACACCTTTGATTTCTCGCGATGAAGAGTTGAAACTTACAAAGCGGATGAAGCAGGGAGATAAGGATGCTCAGAATAAATTGGTGAAAGCCCATTTACGTTTTGTCGTCTCAGTGGCCAAGCAGTATCAGTGGCAAGGCATGCCCTTGGCAGATCTGATCAATGATGGTAACATCGGCATGATCAAAGCGGCTAAACGCTTTGACTGGACACTGGGCTTCCGGTTTATTTCCTATGCTATTTGGTGGATACGCCAGGCTATTCTGCAGTCTTTGGCTGAGCAGTCCCGGGCAGTTCGCCTACCTCTTAACCGGGTTGGCCGGCTTTATAAGATCGGCCAGGCTACTGATAGGCTCTTGCAATCTTTAGGACGGCATCCTACCCCGGAGGAGATTGCGGCAGTTCTTGAATTGTCGGAAGAGGAGGTGTCCACCACACTGAAAGTCGGCCGAACTGCCTTGTCGCTGAATCAGTCGTTTACCGATAGTCATGGAGAAACCGATAACACCTTGCTTGATGTATTGGAGGACCATAGTCAGCCATCGCCTGACCAACCGATGCTGGATAACACCCTGCGTCGGGATATAGCTAAGGCCCTAGATACTCTAACTTCTCGTCAGGCTGAGGTCATTACTCTTTATTTTGGTCTGGGATCAGATAATGATATGACCCTCGAGCAAATAGGCGCGCGATTCTCTCTTACTAGAGAGCGGATTCGCCAGATCAAGGAAAAGGCGATTACTCGCCTGAGACATGTATCCCGTTCTCGAGCTTTACGAGCATACTTTGATACACCGGATCAGGAGCCGGTGAGTCCATTTTAGCCGTTTTTTATTCTTTTATGAGTAAAGAGCGGCTTTTTTTATTTTCGAAAGTTTTTTGTATCAACTGTTATGGTGAAGAGTGCTAACGTCTTGGGCGAAAAAAAAGATTAAGCATATACCCTGAACTTGTTTCAGGATCTCCGTCATACCCATACCGACCAAGCCTTGTCATCCCGAGCAACGCGAGGGATCTCTGTATATGGCAAATAGGTATAAAAAGAGATGCTTCGACTCGTCCGGCTCTGCCGAGACTTCGCTCAGCATGATAAATTAATACCACCCGTCACTCAAGTTATTATAACTTAACCCTGTCACTCTGAACGAAGTGAAGAGTCCCCTAGCCGAAGGCTAGGAGATTCTTCAGTCGTTATACTCCCTCAGAATGACAACTTAAATAAAATCTTCACTCAGGTCTTGCCATGTAGGATTCAAACTTTTAATCAATGCTACCTTCCTTCGTCTAACCCATCCTTTAATCTGCTTTTCTCTCTGAATTGTACTGAGAATATCGCACCCTACTTCATAATAGACTAACTTGGTAATGTTATATCTGCTGGTAAAGCCATCAATGAGTTTTTCTTTGTGCTCCCATACGCGTCTTTCCAAGTCATTAGTTACGCCAACATATAGAACTCTATTAAACTTATTCGTCATCATGTATACATAATATTGCCGCATAAAAAAATCCCCATTAGATATGGGGAGGTTGACTATTTATACTTTAACTCAATAGTTATTATTAGTCAATTTATAATAGGTGTACTTATTTTTATTTTTTCCTATTAATTTTTTGTAAGATCAGAATTTCATCTCTCAGTATGGCGGCTTTTTCGAACTGCAAGTTCTTAGCGGCCATTTCCATCTGATTTTCTAAGTCAGAGATAATATGTGGCACTTCCTCTCGAGGAATGTCTTGGAAAGCCAATTGTTTGTCCTCTTTTTCTTTGGCTTTGGAACCAGCCAAGCGGGAATCTTTAATAGCCTTTTGAATCGAGGTTGGAGTGATGTTATGTTTTTTATTATATTCTTTTTGAATTTTTCTGCGGCGCACTGTTTCCTGAATAGCCCTTTTCATCGAGCC
The DNA here is from genome assembly GCA_022560375.1 of Patescibacteria group bacterium. GTDB lineage: Bacteria > Patescibacteriota > Patescibacteriia > UBA10025 > JAHIVO01 > JADFTK01. The sequence continues at coordinate 34,604 of JADFTK010000004.1, read as the reverse complement.
GGTTTTTACGTCTGCATACATGATGATGTGCCCAGCATCATGACGCGCCGCCCGACCCATGGTTTGGATGAGAGCTGTGTCTGATCTTAAGAAGCCCTCTTTGTCAGCATCCAGAATAGCAATTAAAGATACTTCGGGTAGGTCCAGGCCCTCTCGGAGTAGGTTAATGCCTATTAATACATCATAGACGCCCATACGCAAGTCGCGTAGTATTTCTAGCCGTTCAAAGGTATCCACTTCGGAGTGCAGGTATTGGACCTTGATATCCAAATCACCCAGATAGTCAGTTAGGTCCTCAGCCATGCGCTTAGTTAGCGTAGTAACTAATACGCGTTGATTTTTGCTGACTCGTTTTTTTATCTCTCCAATCAAATCATCAATTTGATTGGCCGAAGGTTTAATTTCCACCGTCGGATCTAGAAGACCCGTTGGTCTCAGTATTTGTTCGGCTATTTGATCAGATCGCTCCCGTTCATAGTCGCTGGGAGTGGCGGAAACATAGATTACCTGGTTTATTTTTTTAGTAAACTCTTCATATTTTAGTGGTCGATTATCCAAGGCGGCGGGCAAGCGAAAACCATAGCCTACTAAAGTCTCTTTACGCGAGCGGTCCCCGAAGTACATGCCCCTGATTTGGGGTATGGTCATGTGTGATTCATCGATGAACAGCAGGAAGTCCTTAGGGAAAAAATCAATCAGAGTATATGGTGGTTGTCCGGTTTTACGCCGGTCAAAGTATCGGGAGTAGTTTTCTATGCCATTACAAAAACCAACTTCTCGTATCATTTCTAGGTCATACCTGGTCCTTTGCTCCAGCCGCTGGGCCTCTATGAGTTTATTAGCTTTTTTAAATAGGGCCACCTGTTTTTTCATATCACTCTCAATTTCTTTGAGTGCCTGTTTCATGACATTCCCGGGAGCTAAATAGTGGCGAGCGGGATAAATATCAATCTCTTTATGGTTGGCTACGACATGTTGGGTTAGTGAATCAATCTCTGTTATTTTTTCTATCTCGTCGCCGAAGAATTGAATGCGGAAAAAATTATTTTCTGAATCAGAAGGAAATATTTCAACCACCTCACCAATGACCCGAAATCTGTTACGCCACAGATCAGTTTGATTGCGCTGGTACTGGACATTTACTAAATCACGCAAGAGCAGATCCCGTTTAGTATTCTGACCTTGGGTGATGGTTATAACATCCTTTTTGTATTCAATTGGTGAACCTAGCCCATAGATACACGAAACTGAGGCAACAATGATGACGTCTTTTCTAGAAAGCAGGGCGGTGGTAGAGGCATGGCGCAGACGATCGATTTCTTCATTCAGCTGAGTTTCTTTTTCTATATAAGTATCACTCCTGGGTATATACGCTTCGGGCTGGTAATAGTCATAGTAGGAGACAAAATAGTTTACAGCGTTGTCGGGAAAAAAATCTTGAAATTCAGAAGCCAGCTGGGCTGCCAATGTTTTATTATGAGAAATGATTAGAGTTGGACGCTGGGTCTCAGCAATCACATTAGCCATAGTAAAAGTTTTGCCAGAGCCAGTAACGCCAAGCAAGGTTTGGGCAAAATATTTTTTCTTTAAGCCAGCCACTAATTTTTTAATGGCCTGGGGCTGATCGCCTGTTGGTTGGAAGTTTGATTTTAATTTGAATTTCATTATTTTAATGCTTTTGGTATAATTATAATGCAATTAAATTATTAATAAAAAACCTTATGTCATTACAAACTGTTTTTAAAGAGAGATCAAATCACTTAAAAAGAAAAAGTAGCTTGTATTTTTTATGGTTATTCTTACTACTCTGGCTGATAATCAGCTTAATACTTGGAATATTAGATTTAATTTCTGTATTTGCTTTATTTGACGATTCGTCAGTAGCTTCAAGTACAATGTTATCAATTGTTATTTTTTTGCAAGTGGGGATTGGTACAGCAATTATAATTGGAGTGTTATATATTTCTGATTGGGCACGCTGGTTATTGGGGATATTTCTGTTGCTATCAATTTTTACTAATATTGTTAATTTGCTTATTAGCTTGGTCGTCTTTATTGTTTTTCATTACGTTCATAAGAATTATAGGATTTTATCAGCTGGTCAAGGTAACATAGGTCAGAGCCCACAGAATTCAAACCAGGCAAATTAGTTATTTTCTGAGATTTTTAATGGCCTGGGGCTGGTCGCCAGTTGGCTGGAAAGATGATTGTAGTTTAAATTTTTGGCATGTTAGTAAAAAACTCTTTACTATAAGGCAAGAGGATTCTTCGCGGAGTCTACCCCGATGAATGTCGGGTCTCAGAATGACAGATTTAACTTGACTATAGCATAAGATCTAAATAACGTAGAGAAGTGATCTGACGCTTTGACTTTCCGTCAATATATAATGTTGACAGATAAAACATTATATATTAAAGTGGTTTATTATAGTTTATCAACATAGAACTTTCAAAAAAACAAAGGAGGTATGGTGAAACACATTAGTAATGCTGATAAACAGTGGTTAGATAAACCAGGGTATAGTAAAAAACCGCTAGCCCTGCCTGAGGATATTGGCCAACCTGGGTTGCTAGTACAAGAGCTCAAGATTGCTCCCGGCCAAGTGTGTGAGAATCACTATCACAAACTGCAAACTGAAATATTTTATTTCACTAATGTCAATGGCCGATTCGTCGTGAATGGCGAGGTCATTAATCTCGAGCCTGGGGATGTCTTGATCGTCGAGCCAGATGATTGGCATGCGGTCTCAAATCATAGCAAACATGACTTCCGTTATGTCGTTTTCAAATTTAACTGGGAAGAAGGCGACTATTACGAAGAATAGTTAGGTTTTTATACAAAGAGGTGTTATTCACACCTCTTTTTTTATTAAGTAAATGTCTCTATATTAGGTAGTTTTTGTATAGCCAATACCACACAAAATGTATAGGTTTTATAAAAAAAACCTCAAAAAAATAGAAAAACTTGTTTAAATAATGTATATGTGTTATTCTTATAATTGTTTATGAACACAGAATTTACCATAAGAGAAACAGCCAACAAATTAGCGGTTAACCAGCAAACTTTGCGCCGATGGGACAAATCCGGCCGCTTAAAGGCTAAAAGGAAGCAAACCGGTAAAATCAGCCGATACTATTATGATGAAAATGATATTGAAAATTTTTTATCAAATAATTTTCAGGTTCTTTTAAAAATTGCCCAAAAATGGGCGCTTGATCCAAATCCTCCTGAAATACTACGAAGATTCCATTGTCCGGACAGGTCAATTTTTAAGGCCAGATTATCTAGACTTGAGTATGATTTAAGTCAAAATTATAATCTTACTAAAATATTCCCGCTTATAGTCGCTGTAACCGGGGAGATTGGCAATAACTCTTTTGACCACAACCTTGGTAATTGGCCGGATGTGCCAGGAACATTTTTTGGGTATAATACTAACAAAAGAAAGGTTGTTTTGGTGGATCGAGGACAGGGGGTATTAAAAACATTAAGGCAAGTCAGGCCTACTCTACCCGATCATCTAGAGGCATTAAAAGTTGCTTTCACGGAAATAATATCGGGACGTGCCCCGGAAGCCAGAGGTAATGGTCTGAAATACGTCAGAAAAGTGGTAGTAGATTATAATTTCAAACTTTTTTTCCACTCGGGCGACGCTGTCCTTTCTTTGAGTAAAATAAATAAAACTCTCAAGATAGAAAAAAATCCGGATTTTGTTAAAGGAACCTTTGCTATAATAAATTATTAAATGTATATGGTTATTGAACTAAAAAAATTTGGTACCACGCTCACTTCTCGTGAAGAAGGCAGGGAAGCCTTGGCCGCTTTTAAACCGTCACTTAGTGATATTACCGACAGTGAATCAGTTGAAGTTGTTTTTACCGGAGTTAACACTTTTTCTCCCTCATGGGGCGACGAATTTTTTGCGCCTTTGATAAAACAATTTGGCACCCGGCTGATTTTGGTGGATACGAAAAATCTTTCCGTTGAAGCTACCTTGAATATGTTAGAGAAAATACACAATATAAAATTTACTCGGAGGAACGAAGCGGAATAATTTAGACGGTTCTGACCCCGAGTGCTTTAAGAGTTTACATGGCCGTATCCCATTGCCCAAACAAACTGGCGGGCCACACTCTGGTAAAAAGAATATGTAATTAGAATCATTCAATCACTTGGCATTGATGGAATTAAAGTATATTCAGCTGGGCTGGCCGTTAGGAAATATGGGATATCAGCCATATGCGTGTTTTGGACATTTGCAGGGAGGAATTAAACAATGCTTCGGCAGAGCTCAAACCATTACTGAAAGGAGTGATCAGAATTTCTGAAGCAAAGCTTCAATCAAAACCAAATTAACTCATAGGGTCTGTTATTAAAAGGGGACGTTTTTTTCTTGACTGAGTTATCGCTCTGAGCAAGTGCAAGAGGGTTAGCTTTAGAATCGTTCCTTGTTACTAATTTTTGTACAAAACTTTGAAAGAAGTGAGGGCACCCCTTGACAAAACAATAGTTATGGGTTAGTTTAAAAAGTTAGATTTTAGAAATGTTCCTTATTACCTTTTAACAACTAATTAACAACATAAAAAGCTCCCAGAGAGGGGCAGGAGGAAATCATGGCAGCAGATGAGTCCGGATCTGGAGAGATCCAACAGGAAGTTTTTGACTGGCGTACATCGTTAGACGCAGCAGATAAACAAGTCGAATTGGACAAACCCGCCGCAGCAGCGGCAATAGGATTCCTCGCACTGGTACGCATGCTCTGTACCGAAATGGACAAGCCCGAGGAGCCTGAAAAGTCTGACAAGCCCGATGATTCGGCTGCACCACCGGCATCCGACACTCCGGCAGAAGAGTCCAGTTCCCCGGGTACTGATGATTCTTAGTCCGGAGATCCATCTTCGTCAGAAGATGTGGATGGAGGAGGTAGTGCGCAAGGCTGATTAAAAGGCTTCCAGCGACCATTACCATTATGAGAGATGTGCAACCTGCATCTCTCTTTTTTTTTATGTCAACCCTCTATGTACTTGACACTTTGGTAGAAAAGTTTATTATGAATGCTAATTAGTCCGGCAGGTCGGACTTTTTTAATAAATTTAGATTTTTTAAGGGAAAATAAAAAACCCTGAATCATTACGAAACAGGGTAATATTTTCTTGAAAAAGATTTAAGGTAATTCCGGCACATTATAAAACTTGGCGGATGATTTCTTTTGAGCAGATAGCCCCTAGAGTGAACCCAGATAGTCCAATAGCTGCTATAAACAATCTTATATTATTGATAATTTCAACAGGAACTGTATTGATAGACATTCTATTTGTCTCAATAAGCAACAAAGCTATAAGCATGAACATAGATCCAATAAAGAGGGAAATTGTCAGTCTTTGTAATGTTATAGTCAATTTTTCACTACGCAATAATATGCATAATTTTTTCATTTTTTACCTCAATTTCTTTTTTGAAAGTTCATTTTTTAATATTTTACCATGAATTTAGTTGTTTAGCAAATGGTCTATAGGTGTATATTTCTACAGATATCTTGACACTTTGGTAAAAAAGTTTATTATGAATGCTAACAAGTTCGGCAGGTCGGACTTTTTTAATAAATTTAGGTTTTTTAAGAGAAAATAAAAAATGGATCCACAGGAACTCGCGCATTTGGTTCTCCAGCTGGCCATATTGCTGCTGGCCGCTAAATTATTTGGGTTGGCCTTCAAGAAATTTAAACAATCGGAGGTTTTGGGGGAATTAATTGGTGGTATGGTCGTTGGCCCATTTGCCTTTGGGGCAATTAATCTGCCCTGGATTGGCCAGCTTTTTCCTATTGTAGAAGCGGTGGGAGAGCATGTATCCACTCTACCCATCTCGACAGAATTATACTTTTTTGGTCAGATTGGCGCGGTCTTACTGTTATTTTTAGTTGGTTTAGAGACAGACGCCAAGCTGTTCGTGAAGTATGGTTTGAAATCGTTGGGTATTGCCATTGGCGGTGTGGTCGTACCGTTTTTCCTAGGCGCCTGGGGGACAGTGCTATTTGGCTTTGCTGACAGCCTCTTTGATGTACCAGCCATGTTTATGGGAGCTATTATGGTGGCTACCTCCGTAGGAATTACCGCGCGCGTGTTATCCGATATGTATAAATTGGATACCCGGGAGGGTGTAACCATATTAGCCGCCGCAGTCATTGACGACATACTTGGTATTATGATATTAGCCCTAGTGATATCAATGGCTGGCAGTGGTTCTGAGGGCGTATCCTTGTCTGAGTTAGGAGTCATAGGCTTGAAGGCTATTGGCTTTTTAGGTGGCATGGTATTTCTTGGTTGGATGTTCGGCAATAAACTTTCCAATGTACTGCTTAAACTGGAGGGAAAGTCTTATGCCGCCATAGCAGCTGCTATTGTTTTCGCTGTGGCCGCCATAGCAGAAATGTTTGGTCTGGCCATGATCATCGGTGCTTATCTGACAGGTATCTTGCTTTCAGTGACCAAGCTAGGTAAAGAGCTGGAGGAAAAGTTAGCTGGAGCATCACACCTGATTGTGCCTGTATTTTTTGCTATTATGGGGACATTGGTTGATTTTAGGTCCATGGGTGCCGTCTTAGTGTTTGGTTTAGTAATTACTGCTTTCGCTATTTTTGGTAAAGTAGTTGGTTCAGGATTGCCTGCTTTGTTTTCTGGTTTCAATTTCATGGGGTCGATGCGGATTGGCATTGGCATGCTGCCGCGTGGGGAGGTAGCCTTGATTATTGCTGGCATCGGTTTATCGGCGGGCATAATCAGTAATGAAATATTTGGCGTTTCTATCATGATGACTTTAATAACCACACTCATGGCTCCGTTAATTTTAGTGCCACTGTTCAAAAATCCTAAATCAGGATTGAGGAATCCTCCTGATGAAGATATGGTTTCTGTCATTGAGCCATATTGGACCGTCGAACAATCCCCTCATATAGTGACTGCCTTGCGCGATTTTTTGATTGAATCTTTTCAGAAGCGAGGTTATGATATATTGCGCGATGATAAAATACGGGGCATTACTGAGATAGAGCATAGTGAGGACCGGTTTAAGCTATTGACGCTCAGGAAAGAGAATTCCAAGCTGACCATAGATTGCAGTAGTGCCTGTACTGATGACGTGGATTCCATTGTCAAAGAGGGAATTGCCCACTTCGAGAGTGCAGTGGCTGGTTTAAAAGCAGCCTAGCATGATTTTTTGTTCAGCTATTTAATTTGTTTGATACTATTTGATATTAATAGAGGCTTTTTTGTGCTCGGGTAATTTGATATACTACTTGATATACTAACTGAGCGTATGATTGCCTCACTAGACGGTACCATCCAATTAAAAACTAACAAATCACTCATAGTTGAAGTAAACAAAGTTGGCTATGAAGTTTTTGTGACCTCATTATTTATGGAGAAAGTAAAAGCAGGTGATCCGGTGAATTTATTTACTCATATGTACGTTCGTGAGGATATTATGGAGCTGTATGGGTTTCCGGCACGGGAGGAGTTGGATCTATTTAAACTGTTGATTGGAGTGAGTGGTGTTGGTCCGAAGTCGGGATTGACTATCATGTCTTTAGTGCCGGTAGGTGATATGAAAAACGCTATTACTAGCGAGGATGATTCATTATTGACTAAAGTATCAGGCATAGGCAGCAAGACAGCCCAAAGGATTATCATTGAGCTAAAAAATAAAATTACCTTTGATGCCAAGTCAGACGGCCAAGGATTGTCCGGCGTGATAGCAGACGGGGAAGCCATCGATGCCTTAGTAAGTCTGGGTTATACTATTAGAGAGGCTCGTGAGGCTTTGAGCCAGGTCGATCATTCTATAGAAACAGCTGCCGCTAGAGTACGGGAGGCGCTTAAAATGCTCGGTAAAAGATGATGGAGATTAGGGAAGTTGATTCAAAGGAAGTTTTAAATTCGCTGGTGGCCAGACAGCCACGAGCCCAGTTTTTGCAATCTTGGCAGTGGGGAGAATTTCAGAAAAGCATCAACCGTGAAGTTTGGCGATTAGGGATATTTGAAGGTGAACAATTGGTGGGTGCTGCCCAAATTATCAAAATGCCGCTGCCGCTAGGCCGGCATTATTTTTATTGCCCGCGTGGGCCAATTATTGATGCGGCATTAGATAGCAATCAGTTTACCGAAACTTTTAAAATATTAGTAAAAGCAATGTCGGACAAAGCTAAGGAGGCCGGCGGATTATTTATCAGAATTGAGCCGCCATTAGAGACTAATAATAAGAAATTGTTTGACCAGGTAGCTGAGAACGTTGCCATGGAAGCAACTCATTTTGTACAGCCCCAGGACACTATATATATAGATTTAAAATCTACTGAGGATGAATTACTTCAGGGTATGCACCAGAAAACTCGATATAATATTCACTTAGCCGAACGCAAAGGGGTGGTCGTACGAGTGGCAGATAAGTTGGAAGATATACAATTGTTTAACAAGTTGAATGAAGTTACGACTCAGCGAGATCGTTTTCGCTCTCATCCCGGCCAGTACTACCAGGCTATGTTGAACGCCTTGAGGCCCTCCGGATTTATGAAACTTTTTCTGGCATCCATAGATAACGAGGTGGTAGCAGCAAGTTTAGTGGCATTTTTTGGCGACACCGCAACTTACGTGCATGGTGCTTCATCGGACTCACATCGCAATGTTATGGCCCCTCATTTACTACAGTGGTCCCAGATCCAACAAGCAAAAAAATCTGGGCATACTTTTTATGATTTATGGGGGGTGGTCCCCTCAGATTCAGATAATACGAATCATAGCTGGGCGGGCATTACCAGATTCAAAAAAGGTTTCGGCGGGCAGGAAGTTTCTTGGCTGGGAGCTTATGATTTGATTTTAGATAATTTTTGGTATAAGCTTTATAAAATAGCTAGGGGATTTCGTAAAATATAATTTTATAAAAATGGAGAATAGGCCAGAAAATTTATCATCTATACCTGAGGCAGAAGCAGAGACTGACCATGAAAAGAAGATAGTACCGACCACCGAAGGTGAATATCGCAAAATCGAAATGACCTGCCCACAGTGTAGTAAGGAGTTTACCCGTAGCATCCCACTTAATTGGTTTGATAAGAACGGCGGTATCAATAAACATGAACTTAGTCGTATAGACGTAAGTCTGGAGACGGCGAAAGACCTAATGGAAAATAACGCATGTGCCCAGCACCGCTTATCCAAAAAAGAATCAGATAATTCTCAGGATCAGTCCGATGATAAATAAAGTAGTCATATCAGCGGCCGGCCGGGGTACTAGAATGAAGCATCTGGCCAAGAATAAGCCCAAGCACATGATTAATATTGATGGTAAGCCTTTCTTATATTATGTAATAGAAAATCTACGAGCAGCTGGCCTTAATGAAATTATATTAGTAACCGGCTATCACTCCGAATACATAGAGGAATTTGCTGAATCATATCCCTATCCGATTACAATTGTAAATCAATTTACAGTTTTGGGAGAAAATGAATACGGTACAGCTCTGCCCATAAAAATAGTCAAAGATATTATTGGTAATAATAATTTTATAGCTGTGGCGGGGGACAATTTCTATCAAACGAAGGATGTAAAAAATTGTTTGCGGGAAGATGATCTTAATTATGTAGGCTGCGTAGAAAGTGAGCATCCAGAAACGCAGGGTGTTTTAGTAACGGACGATAATGATTATTTGAAAAGAATTGTAGAAAAGCCCAAGGAGTTTGTAGGTAATTTAGTGAATGCCAGCCTCTATAAATTCACTCCGGATATATTTGACGCAGTAGAAAAAATAAAAATATCTCCGAGAGGTGAATTCGAAATTACCGATGCCATAACTTTGCTAGCCAAGGAGCATAAAGTAAAAATATTAAGGCTCAGGGAATACTGGATTGATTTTGGTAAACCCTCGGATATTCCCAAGCTGTCAAGATTCATTAAATCGGAGAGTCGATAAGCCAGCCCTCGTCGTTTCCGCCTTCCCCTTCACTTACGTTTCGGGTTCGGCGGACAGGCAAGGGATCCTGTACCTGAGATAAAGTGAGTGGTGTCGGGCTGCCGAGGGCACGGAATTAATAGCAATAAAAATATGGGTAGATACAGGGAATTAGCTCAAGCAGCTAGAGAATTTCTTCAGTCGACATTTAACCCGGTGTATTTAGAGGGGCATATTTCTGAAATGGGCGACATTGAAAAAAAAGTTCACTTAGATAACAATGTATCTAAATTAAATGTTTGTGGGGGGTTGTCTATGGTTTCATGGAATATTTTTCGGGGTTACCATAAAAGCAAAATCCGTGCATCTCTGAAAAAGATAATGCACGAGCATAATCCCGGAATGATATTAGTTCAGGAAGCCCCTGTTTATGAATCTGGTGTATTTTGGGATGATCCCATCTTTGCAGGGTTTAATACTTATTACGCCCCATTGCATCAGGTGAAAAAGCCAACATCTTTTTATAATTTTTCCCATTCCGGGCAATTAGCCCTATCGCGCTATCCTTTCACTAAAACAGCTGTTTACCCATTGCCATCAGTTGCCCGTCAGTTCATGGGCCGTGGCCATGTAATCAAAAGATTAGCGCTATATACGCAGATTCTCACAGATAGTGGTAAGTCAATCGGGATATACAATATTCATTTAGAAAATGCGGCTTGGCCAAGTGGGCGGATAAAGCAGCTGCGGTTTTTACAAAAAATAATTGATCATAATAATGATGATTGCGTAGTCATTGGGGGAGATTTTAATACCTTCTTGGGTGGATTTGAGCAAGTTAACGCTATCTTGAAAAAATTTGGTTTCTCCAAACTTTTTTCCGGAAAAAGATGGCTGCCAAGACTTGATCATTTTTTTGTAAAAGGGGCTAGAGCCACTGGCGTGCAACTGCGTGGTTCAGGTTCTGATCATCAGCCGGTGATGGTGAGACTTAGTCTGTAGAGGTGTTAATGCTATCTAAGTAATAAAATACTGTACTTCTACATAGACCAACCACTGCAGTTCTGGTATACTGGGCGTGCTTTATGAAAATATTACTTGCTAAACCAAGAGGATTCTGCGCCGGAGTAGACCGGGCGATTGACACCGTCAAACTCGCCTTGGAGGTTTATGGTAAGCCTTTATATGTTAAGCATGCCATAGTCCATAATGAGAAGGTGGTAAAAGATTTAGAGGATCAGGGTGTAATATTTATTGAGGCTGTAACGGAAATTCCCAAACGAGCTAACGTTGTTTTTAGTGCCCATGGCAGTCCGCCCGCTGACTATTTGATAGCCAAGTCCAGAGAACTAAATCTCATAGATGCTACTTGTCCCCTAGTCACTAAAGTTCATTTAGAAGCTAAACGTTTTGCTAAAGAAGGATATCGCATAATTTTGGTAGGGCACAAAGGCCATATTGAACTAGTGGGCACCAGAGGTGAAGCTCCAGACAGTACTATTATTGTCGAATCGGAGAAGGATATTGAGAGCCTTAATTTTTCTCAGGCGGAGAAAATTGTAGTGTTAACCCAAACTACTTTATCAGTAGATGACACTAAGGGATTATTAGATTCCATAAAGAAAAAATATCCCCAGGTCATACTGCCTCCCTCTTCGGATATTTGCTATGCTACGACTAATCGTCAACGAGCGGCCAGGCCATTGGCTGAGGCTTCTGATTTAGTCCTGGTGGTTGGTTCTGCTGCCAGCTCTAATACTAATCGATTAGTAGACGTTGCTAAGGATAAAGGAACGACAACCTACAGAATAAATGGTCCTGAGGATATTCAAAAAAAATGGTTCAAAAATGTAAAGGTGGTGGGAGTTACTTCAGGCGCTTCTGCTCCAGAGGATCTGGTACAAAAGGTTATTGATTATCTGCGGCAGATGGGGGCTACGAAAGTTGAGGAGTTGGAAGTCATGGAAGAGCGAGTTTGGTTTGATTTACCCCCGGAAATAAAAGCGGCCGCGCAGAAGACTGGCGCCGGCCATAAATTTATTGATAAGCATACCATATCTGCTGACAGTAAAATGTCAGCTTAGGAAGTATAATTAAAAATATGAATAAAAAAACGAAAGTAGCCAAAAAAAAGCATCAGAAGAAAAGAGGCAAAAAAATTACTAGTTTGCGGTATCGTTAGGCCGTTTTAGATATAAAAGGTTGATTTTTTTGGTTAGATGTGATATAATTATTAGGTGATCCAAACAAGCTTTAATGTCTGTGCGGATCCTGATCCTCTACTTTGCAAAGGGGGATTTAAAACTAAGCCCGCACCAATTTGCGCATTATTAGGAAATAAATAGTGTTCAGATAGGTGCGGGCTTTCCTCATCTGTATTTTATTAGCATTGACTATAAATTTAGATTTTGTTATGCTGTCTTTACATTAATAATTCAAGCTTATCAAGAGAAAGTATCAGGGTCCTGGCCCGATGACGCTTCGGCAACCTATCCCATAAGTTATGAGGTAAGGTGCTAAGTCCAGCCCATCATGAATGATTATGCTGGGGTAGATAAGAGGTTAGTTCCCAAATCTCTTAAGCAGAGATTTTTTTAATATATAGATTAATTAATATCCATAAATATGGCAGACCAAAAAAGATTATTTACGTCAGAATCAGTTACCGAGGGCCATCCGGATAAAGTCTGCGACCAAATATCTGACGCCATCTACGATGAAATGCTCAAGCAGGATCGAGATTCCCGTTCCGCCGTTGAGACGTTTGTAACTACCGGTCTGGTAATGGTAGGAGGAGAAGTCAGGACTAAAGGATATGTAGATATCCAAAGTATTGTGAGGAGAACCCTCAAACGGATTGGGTATGATCAATCAATTATAGGTTTTTGTGATACGGACGTTGGGGTGATCAATGCCATTCATGAGCAATCTCCAGATATCGCTCAGGGAGTAGACGAGGGTAAAGGAGAGCATCGAGAGCAGGGCGCGGGTGACCAGGGCTTGATGTTTGGATTTGCCTGTGATGAAACTCCAGAATTAATGCCGCTAACATTATCACTAGCTCATAAACTTACCAAGAAGCTAGCCGAGGTCAGGAAAAGTGGCGAGCTTGATTATTTGCGGCCCGACGGCAAGTCTCAAGTTACTGTAGAATATGAAGGTGATCAACCAAATAAAGTAAAGACGGTGGTCATAGCCGCTCATCATTCAGAGGATATCAAGACGGAAGATCTACGCCAAGACATTAAGGAAAAAGTAATTAAGCCAGTATTAGGTGATTGGTACAATGAGGAGATTAAATTTTTTATTAACGCTACCGGTCGGTTTGTGCTTGGTGGTCCACCGGCCGACACAGGTCTCACAGGTAGAAAAATTATCGTAGATACTTACGGTGGTGTCGGTGCCCATGGGGGGGGAGCTTTTTCTGGCAAGGATGTCAGCAAGGTTGACCGCAGCGCTTCGTATGTCGCTCGGTACATAGCCAAAAATATTGTGGGGGCCGGCATTGCCAGCCGCTGTGAAGTACAGTTAGCTTACGCTATCGGTGTGGCTGAGCCTGTTTCTATAATGTTAAATACTTTCGGCACAGGCAAAATAGAAAATGGGGAACTAGTCGAGTTGGTAAAAAATAATTTCCCTCTTAAGCCAGCAGATATCATTGAGCATTTAGATTTAAAACAGCCAATTTATGAAAAAACAGCTGCTTACGGGCATTTCGGTAGGACGGATGTAGAGTTTCCCTGGGAAAAATTAGACAAGGTCGATGAATTAAAGAAAAATATTAAATAATATAAATACTAAGAGTTCTTTTCCATCATGTTCAGGAGGTAATAGTGGAATTTATTATAAAAGACGAAGGAGTAGTTGATTCAGGGGAGAAAAAAGGATTACGAAATCATCGGTTTGTTTTAACGATACTAATACAGCCAGGGGATTCAATCGTTAAGATTGCCGACAAGATCAGTAGTAAGTTTAGTATTAATTGTTCTTCTCAGTTATTATTGGAGTACAATTTTGGCGCTTCGGGTAATATGGTTCTAATTTGCCCGGGCCAGACAATCGGCTATAGTTTTTGTCGTTTGCCCAAACTTGTTTCTTGTTTTTAATTAGCCCTTATTAAATTAAGGGCTTTTTATTTGACATGAAGACTTATAGTGTCCAAATTCTTTTTAAGCAGAAGCCTTGAAAGTTTCTGTTTGTTTTTTAATCTGGAAAATATTATAATATAATTAATTAAAAGTAAATATATATGGGTAAAATAGTTATCATATTAGTAGTCGTGGGGTCAATGGTCGGGGCAGTCATTTTAATCGGATCATTTCTAAATGATAAAGGTGACGACGGCAGTAGCTTCAGTCCGGTGGAAATATTAACGGGATCAGCTGATATCCAGATTAAACAGCAGGCGGATAAGGATCTGGCCATTGCTAAAGCTATTGAGCTCTGGCGAGCAGCATTGTTAAGCGGCGATGATTTGTCCAGCGGTCCGTGTTTGTCCAATCGAGTTATACCAGACTGGGTCGCGGATGTGGTGCACAATCCTAGGCAGGATATTGATAATCTACCAGCTAACCAGTGTTCAGCCTATCTGTCAGGTGAAGCTAAGCATTTCGTGGAAATAGATCTTGAGGGTAATGTCATTAAGGCCGAGTAGTATGATTGATATATACGTGACATACCCCAATGAGCGGGAAGCAAAAAAAATATCCCAGAAGATTTTGGATAAGCGTTTAGCCGCCTGTATAAATTTTTCTCCGATTCAGTCCTGGTATTGGTGGCAGGGCCAGCAGGTACAGGGTCACGAGGTAGCTACCTTTATTAAAACTCAAAAAAAGCACTATAAGAAAATTGAGGCTTTAATTAAAAAATATCATTCGTATGCCATCCCCTGTATTATAGAAATACCGATTGATCGAGTGTCTTATTCGTATAAAAAATGGATTAATGATGAAACAAAATAATATTGATAAAATTGAGGAGACTATCAGAGCGTTCGGTCAAAATAGTTTTTCGTTTTTTACGAATTGACGAGGACCGACAGCGAAAAATTTCCGAGGATATAAAAAGGACGAGCTGAGTCAGGCCTATTTTTTTTGTATTACTGACAATTTTTTCTACCATCATTGTGGCGCTTGGCTTGATTATCAATAACGCCGCTGTAGTCATCGGCGGCATGATTACCGCCCCTTTATTATGGCCGATTTTAGCTTTAGCCCTGGCTGTTATCAAGGGCAATGGCCGTTTATTCAAAAAATCTTTTTTTACTTTTTTAAAAGCCAGTTTCATAATTTTTTTGGTATCATTTGTCATCGGTGTTTTCTCACCTTTTTTAGGGGACAGCCATGAGGTTTTACTGAGGACTCAGCCGACACTTTTTGAATTATTTATTGCCTTAGCCGCCGGATTTGTGGGGGCTTTCGCCATTGCCTACACGAAATTATCAGCTACCGGGAAAAGCAAGGCCGCCAGCAACATCAGTTGGTTTGTTATTTTTTTAATCATAGTGGCCGCTCCTCTAACCTTAGTAACCAGGAATATTATTAAAGAGAATGGTGAGCGCAATATTATCAGGGATGTAATCTCTGAATATACAGTCGGCACGAAAATTACTGACCTGAGTGTTAATGATATTGGTAAGGTGGTAGTGATTAATGCCACTTTGCGATCTTCCTAATGAATTAACCTCTCTGCATGTTAGGCGCCTTTCAGATATTCTAGTTGAGCGCCTCGGAAATTCCATTAATTTGAATATTTATGTCATACTGACTTACGAAGCTGGTAAAAATATCCAGAAAGGTAATTACTTGTTGTTCTAGATTATGAAGCAATTTATCAGGGAATTTATTCCATTATTTATTCTCCAATCCTATCATTGGCTTTTAGCTGGGGCAGGTGCTTGGCGCTATGGTCACCCCTCGCGTAGGTTGATAGTCATTGGGGTGACTGGGACTAAAGGTAAGTCATCGGTTGTTACCCTAGTTACCAAAATTTTAGAAGCCAATGGGCATAAAGTGGGGGCTATAGCTACCACCCATTTTAAAATAGGAGACCGCGAGTGGGTTAATGACACCAAGCAAACGATGCCTGGTCGTTGGAGGTTGCAGCAGCTGATAAAGCAGATGGTTAAGGCTGGCTGCCAATACGCCGTCATTGAGACATCATCGGAGGGGATTGCTCAGTATAGGCATCTAGGGATAGATTATGATGTAGCCTTATTCACTAGTTTGTCTCCAGAGCACATTGAATCACATGGCAGCTATGCCAAATATCGCCAGGCCAAATTGCGGTTATTCTACGGTTTGGCCCATAGTTATCGTAAGAGTATCAACGGACAAGACATCAAGAAAATTATCATTGCCAATAATGATGATCAGGAGGTTCAGTTATTTATAAATCCTGAAGCGGATGCCAAGTGGACTTTCGGTTTGAATGCGGATCATAAAATAGTTACCGGGGTCACTCATAATATTGTGGGGCATGATTTATCATTACGTGTTGACGGTATTTCCTTCACAGTTAATGGCCAGATTTTTAATTTGAACCTGCTGGGAAAATTTAATGTGTATAATGCTTTGTCAGCCATCACCATTGGTTTGGCTCTAGGCATAGCACTGCCAATAATGAAGGAAGCCTTGGAAGGCGTCCGGTTAATCCCCGGGCGTTTAGAGGAGATAGTAAACCGGCGAGGATTTAAAATATTTGTAGACTATGCCCATGAGCCTGCCTCGCTAGAAGCTGCCTATCAGGCCATGACTGTTTTAAAACCAAAAAAAATTATAAGTATTCTGGGGTCGCAAGGAGGAGGTCGGGACAAAGCTAAGCGTCCCCAGCTTGGTGCCTTAGCTGCCCAGTATGCCGATGTGGTCATAGTAACTAATGAGGACCCGTATGACGAGTCTCCTCAGCAGATTATTGACGAAGTAGTATCGGGCGCTATCAAGAATGGAAAAGTGTTGGATGAAAATTGTTTTAGTGTTATCGACAGGCGTGCTGCTCTCCAAAAAGGATTATCTTTGGCTGGTGAGGGTGATATAGTCATCGTTACTGGTAAGGGGAGTGAGACTGTTATGGCTGTAGCCGGTGGAAAAATGATTCCCTGGGACGATCGGCAAGTTATCAGGGAGTTATTGGGCTAAAGTTTTGCTTCATTAAATTAATAAGTTGCCATAGCCTGGGTAGTTCAGAGGAATTATACCTGTTTTCTATGTTTAACCTCATTTTTTTGTTTTTTGTGGATAACCTGTGGATTTTTATTTTTTATAGGGGAACCGCTTATTAAATAGTTGCTATTTTTTGCTAATATAAGGTAAAAAATATAAATAAAGGGTATAATACAGATTGTTTGACAGCTATTCACCTTTCTGTTACACTCTTGATTACATATCCAATAAGGAGACGTCTAAACATTCAATGACGTTAAGTTTCAAAACGTAACAATTAAGTATTAGCACAGCCTCTTTTCTTGCAATAGAGTAAAAGAGAGCTTATTTTAATGTCCGAATTAATCCCCAGAAATAAAGGTATAGTCAGGAAGCGGTTTATTAAGAACACCGCCGCTTTAGAATTGCCAAATTTAATCGAAGTTCAGAAGAAGTCATACGAATGGTTTATCAAGGATGGACTCAAGGAATTATTTGACGAAGTATCTCCGGTTAAAGATTTTATTGGCCGCGACTTAGAGCTGTACTTTCTAAATTATTATCTTGATAAACCCCGCTTTGATGAGCGCACCGCAAAGAAAAAAAATGTTACCTATGACGCTCCTCTGAGAGTCGAGACAAAATTAGTCAATAAGAAAACTGGAGAAATAAAAGAGCAGGAAGTTTATCTTGGAGATTTTCCTTTGATGACCAAGCGGGGAACTTTTATTATTAATGGTATTGAGCGTGTGGTGGTGAGCCAGCTGATCCGATCAGCTGGTGTTTTTTTCACCTCTGAAGTTATTCGCGGTATCCGGCGTTATGGTGCTAAAATAATTCCTAACCGTGGTGCCTGGCTGGAGCTGGAAACTGATGCTAACGGGGTCATCTCAGTCAAAATAGATCGTAAACGCAAAGTAGCGGTGACAGCTTTACTGCGAGCCTTTGGCTATGGTACCGACGAGGAAATCCGTTCCCTATTTCAGGGTAAGGATGCTGAATCGGAAATGAAATTTATTGACGCCACCTTAGCTAAAGACACTTCCCATGACGAGGCGGAAGGATTACGAGAGGTATACAAGCGTGTCCGCCCTGGTGATTTAGCCACGGTAGACAATGCTCGTGATCTGATCCACAAAATGTTTTTTAGTTTCGATCGATATGATTTTGGACGAGTAGGACGGTTTAAGATGAATCAAAGATTTGGTTTTTCCTATCCTAACACCAAAGAGCATCGAGTCCTGCAAAAGGATGATATGGTTTTTATTATCAAGGAGATAATCAAGCTTAATAATTCGCAAAAAGATGCTGATGACATCGATCATTTAGGTAATAGGCGTGTCAGAGCCATTGGAGAATTAGTCCAGAATAAATTTAGAATTGGCTTGGCTCGTATGGAGAGAATCGTGAAAGATCGCATGAGTACTATGGATTTGAATACCCTGACGCCCAATCAACTGATCAATGCCCGGCCGATTATTGGATCCATCAAAGAATTTTTTATGTCATCGCAGCTTTCGCAGTTTATGGATCAGACCAACCCCCTGGCCGAGCTGGAACATAAACGCCGGTTATCAGCTATGGGTCCGGGCGGTCTCTCACGGGAGAGGGCCGGTTTTGATGTTCGTGATGTGCATCGAACTCACTATGGGCGTATTTGTCCGATTGCTACTCCTGAAGGCCCAAATATTGGTTTGGTAGGGCATTTAGCTTGCTACGCTCGAGTAAATGAGTTTGGTTTTATTGAAACGCCTTTTCGAAAAATAATTCATGATCTGCCGAATAAGATGTCAGTTACCGAAGGCGAAATTCTACGCGAAGATATAGAGGATAAAGGCGGGCAGGTAATTGCTAAGTCCGGACAAAAGATTTCTAAGGAGTTAGCAAGACAAATTGAGGATTCTGGAAAAGAATCTATTGCGATTAAACCCAGGGTGACCCATGAGATTGTCTATATGGACGCTTTCATTGAAGAAAAATATGTAACTACTGCGGCAACTACACCGATCGATGACGTCGGTTATTTTGCCAGTGATAAGGTTGAGGTTAGAAAACACGGCGAACCGACAGTAGATTATGTTTGGGATGTTGATTTTATGGATGTAGCTCCCTATCAAATAATTAGTATATCCACAGCGTTAATTCCATTCCTAGAGCATGATGACGCTGTTCGCGCTTTAATGGGTTCCAATATGCAACGCCAGGCCGTCCCCTGTATTACTCCTGATTCTCCACTGGTGGGAACTGGGATAGAATATAAAGCCGCTTTTGATTCTGGACAGACAGTAATAAATGATTTTGAAGGCAAGGTCACTAAGGTAGGTGGCGATGAAATAAGTGTTTTAGGTAATAATAATAAAGTACAAAAATATGAATTGCATAAGTTTGTCCGTTCCAATGCCTCGACTTGTATAAATCAACGGCCCATAGTTGAAGTTGGCCAAGTTGTAGCTAAAGGGGATATATTGGCCGATGGTCCAGCTACGGATGGCGGTGAGCTGGCCCTGGGTCAGAATGTGATGGTGGCCTTCATGTCATGGGAAGGTGGAAATTATGAGGATGCTATTTTAATATCTGATCGGCTGGTTCATAATGATGTATTCACCTCAATACATATTGAGGATTACACTGTAGATATCCGTGATACCAAATTAGGTCCTGAGGTGGTGACCCGTGACATTCCCAACATTGGGGAAGAAAAATTGAAAGATCTTGATGATGAAGGCGTGGTAAGAATTGGGGCAGAAGTGTCATCTGGAGATATCTTGGTAGGTAAGATTACGCCAAAAGGTGAGACGGAGCTTTCAGCTGAAGAAAAATTATTACGTGCTATTTTTGGGGAGAAAGCCAAAGATGTAAAAGACAGCTCCCTTTACCTCGAGCATGGTGAGCATGGTAAGGTTGTGGACATACGAATTTTTTCCCGAGAAAAGGGTGACAAATTGGCTTCGGGCATTATCAAGTCACTTCAAATTTCAGTTGCCCAGCTTCGCAAAATTCAGGTGGGCGATAAGCTAGCCGGACGTCATGGTAATAAAGGCGTGATTTCGAGAATAGTACCGATAGAAGACATGCCTTATTTAGAGGATGGTACCCCAGTAGACGTCATGTTAAACCCACTGGGCGTGGCTTCCCGTATGAATATCGGTCAAATTTTAGAAACTCATTTGGGTATGGCTGCCAACACTCTTGGTTATAAAGTGGCCACCGCTCCACTCAATGGCACCCCGGAACATGTTATAAAAAGCGAATTGAAAAAAGCAGGTTTCCCTGAAGACGGTAAGCTAGTTTTACATGATGGTAGAACTGGAGATAGGTTTGATCAGAAAATTACCGTCGGATATATGTATATATTGAAGCTGAATCACATGGTTGAGGATAAAATTCATATGCGCTCGATTGGTCCCTACTCTTTAGTTACCCAGCAGCCACTGGGTGGTAAGGCGCAATTTGGTGGTCAGAGATTTGGTGAAATGGAAGTTTGGGCTCTGGAAGCATATGGAGCCGCTTATACCTTGCAGGAAATGCTGACTATTAAATCTGATGACGTGCCGGGGCGATCAAAAGCTTATGAAGCTATTATCAAAGGAGAACCTATCAGAAGGCTTAATATTCCTGAGTCTTTTAATGTGTTAGTCCGTGAATTAAAGGGTTTATGTTTAGATGTGGAGCTAATCGGTGGTGTGGAAGAAAAAAAAGTTGAAGAAAAAGAAGTAGCTCCCATCATAAAAAAAGAAAAGAAATAAATATGGAATCAGAAATTTCTAATTCAACTGTAGATTTTAAGGCCATTCGTTTGAAGATAGCTTCACCGGAAAATATTTTGGGTTGGTCTCATGGAGAAGTCCTCAAGCCAGAAACGATAAACTACCGCACTCAGAAGCCAGAAAAGGATGGCTTGTTTTGTGAAAAAATATTTGGGCCGTCTAAGGATTGGGAATGCTATTGTGGTAAATATAAAAAAGTAAGGTATAAAGGAATCATTTGTGATAAATGCGGGGTGGAGGTAACTAGAAGTATTGTACGTCGTGAACGCATGGGGCACATCGAGTTAGCTGCTCCGGTTTCACACATTTGGTTTTTACGCGGTATTCCCTCCAAGATTGGGTTGATACTTGATTTGTCAATTCAAGAATTGGAAAAAGTGATCTATTTTGCTAATTTTATTATTACCAAGGTTGATGATAATCTACGTGAGGAAACACTGAAGCAGATTGACGCGGAGCAGCAATCTAAAAAGAAGGGCATTGACGCGGATTTTGACAGGATTGCCGGTGAAATTAAACAGCGTAAGTCAGACGAGATTAGTAAAGAGCCTGACGAGAAAAAGCAAAAAAAGGTTATTAAGCAAATAGATGAGGAATTAGTGGCTAATAGTGATCGTCGTGAAGAAAAGCTAAATGATCTGTCAGAAGCTGCTGATCTGGCAAAAAAAGAATTACGCAACTTAAAAGCACTGCAAATTATTTCCGAACAGGTGTACCGAGATCTCTCTTTGAAATATGGTCATGTTTTCGAAGCGGATATTGGAGCGGGAGCAATCCATTTATTGCTTAGTCAGGTATCTCTAGAGGACAACATAAAAGTTATTAATAAAGAGATAGTGGATATGCCTGAAACAAAGAGGCGTCGTGCTGTCAGGCGTTTGAAATTGTTTAACAGTTTCAAAAATAATAAATTTCGGCCAGAATGGCTGGTCCTAACCGTCATCCCTGTTATTCCGCCTGATTTGCGCCCGATGGTTCAGTTGGATGGTGGTAGGTTTGCTGCTTCTGATTTAAATGATTTATACCGTAGAGTTATTAATAGAAATAATCGATTAAAAAGATTGATCGTGCTGAATGCTCCAGAGGTTATAAGGCGTAATGAAAAGAGGATGCTCCAGGAAGCAGTTGATGCCTTGATTGATAATAACGCTCGTCATGGTAAAACAGTTACCGCCTCGACCGGGCAAAAACGCATGTTGAAATCAATCGCGGATATCTTGAAGGGTAAGCAGGGACGATTCCGACAGAATTTATTAGGTAAACGGGTTGATTATTCTGGGCGCTCGGTGATCGTAGTTGGTGCTCATTTAAAGATGGATCAGTGCGGCCTACCTAAGCAAATGGCACTGGAACTGTTTAAGCCGTTTATTATAAGCCAGCTAATCAAGCGTGAATTTGTGCATAATGTCAGGAGCGCTGGGCGATATATTGAAAGCGAACGGCCGGAAGTATGGGATATACTGGAAGAAGTATCCAGGGATTCGCATGTATTGCTGAATCGAGCTCCAACGTTACATCGTCTGGGTATCCAAGCTTTCCGTCCTGTCCTGATCGAAGGTAAAGCCATCCAAATACACCCGCTAGTCTGCCCTGCCTTTAATGCTGATTTTGATGGCGATCAGATGGCCGTGCATGTGCCTCTTACGGAGAATGCAAAAAAAGAGGCTAAGGAAATTATTGCTTCGGTAAAGAATTTATTGAAACCGGCTACTGGACAGCCGATTGCCACACCAACTCAGGATCTTGTTTTGGGGTGCTACTACATGACAGTTATGAAGGATGTGGCCAAAGAGGATCGTAAATATTTTAGTTCATCCAACGAGGTATTAATGGCCTACCAGTTTAATAAAATACATATTCAGGAACAGATTAATGTAAAAATTGGTAAAACAATGCTAGAGACCAACGCCGGTAGAATTATTTTTAATCAATTATTACCCGAGAAGCACAGTTATGTCAATGAGGTACTCGATAGAAAAACTTTATCAAACCTAGTCGGTACCATACTGTATAAATATGGAAACGAAGAAACTGTAATATTACTAGATAAAATCAAGACGACGGCATTTAAGTACCTGACGATGTCGGGTATTAGCTGGGGCATGAGTGATTTAACAACGCCACCACAAAAGAAGGAAATTATTGGTGCCGCCGAAAAACAGACTGAGGAGATTATGTCTCACTATGAGCAGGGCCTCTTGACCGATGATGAGCGCCACATGAAGGTTATTGAAATATGGTCACAAACTAAGGATAAGATTCAAAAAGTCAGCCGGGAAGCTCTTGATCCGAAAGGCCCCGTTTATAGCATGATTGAATCGGGGGCTAGAGGATCATGGGCCCAAACTACCCAAATGATGGGTATGAAAGGTTTGGTAACTAATCCGTCTGGTGAAACCATTGAATTACCAGTTAAAGGAAGTTTCAAAGAAGGATTTGATGTGCTAGAATATTTCATTTCTACCCATGGTGCCCGAAAAGGTTTGTCAGATACCGCATTACGTACTGCCAATGCCGGTTATCTAACCAGGCGTTTAGTGGATGTCTGCCAAGATGTTATCGTTACTGAAGTGGACTGTGGCGACAAAAAAGGTTTTTATGTACTGAGAGAGGATGGCGAGAAAATTGGTGACAGTATCGCTAGTCGCTTGCTGGGCCGGGTAGTGCTTGAAGTCATTGA
Organism: Patescibacteria group bacterium; assembly: GCA_022560375.1. Lineage (GTDB taxonomy): Bacteria > Patescibacteriota > Patescibacteriia > UBA10025 > JAHIVO01 > JADFTK01. Next base: position 11,077 of record JADFTK010000004.1, on the reverse strand, counting down.
AGATCCCAAGACCAAGCAGGTTATTGCTAAGCGCAATGAGTTAATAACCGAAGAAATATTGCCAAAATTAGAAAGCCTTAACCCCGAGCGCGTGAAGGTGAGATCGGTACTTTCTTGTAAATCTGACTGGGGAGTTTGTAAAAAATGTTATGGTTATGACCTTGGTTTTAATAAGCTAGTCGAACTAGGCACGGCGGTTGGTATCATTGCTGCTCAGAGTATTGGTGAACCGGGCACTCAGCTGACCATGAGAACTTTCCATACTGGTGGTGTGGCCGGCCAGGATATTACTCAGGGTTTACCTCGAGTAGAAGAGTTATTTGAAGCCCGTCCCATAAAAAGTCCTGCCATAATTGCTGGTGAATCAGGGGAGATCACCGTCACTAAAGATGAGGAAAATAATACTTCCACTATTACTATTGTAGGGGACCTTACTGAGGAACAGATTTATAAAATAAAGAAGAGCAAGAAAGTTTTATTTAAAGTTAAGGATGGCGATCAAGTAAAAGCGGATCAAGTTTTAGTCACTGAGGGCCTCAAGGAAGTCAAGGCAAAGTTTGCCGGCACCATAAAATTAGATGATAAGGAATTGCGATTAACATCGGATAAAGGTAAAGGGCAGGAGTATAGTGTTTCTTCCGGACAATTAATAATAGTCAAGAACGGGGATAAAGTAGCTATTGGAGATCAATTAACTGACGGAGCCATTGACTTGCATCAGCTATTTCATTTGAAAGATTTGGAGGCAGTCCAGCGCTATATTATCAGGGATATTCAGTTTATTTATTCTTCACAGGGGCAAAAATTAAATGATAAGCATATTGAGCTAGTTGTCAATCAGATGTTTTCACGTGTCTATATTAAAGAATCAGGCGACACCACCTTTCTGTCAGGAGAAATCATAGAAAAAAGAAGAGTACTAAAGGCACACAAGGATCAGAAAGGGACATCCAAACAGCCAGCGGTTTATGAGCAGTTATTACTAGGTATCACCAAGGCGTCGTTATCGATCGAGAGCTTTTTGTCCGCCGCCTCATTCCAAGAAACAGCGCGGGTGCTTATTGATGCTGCGGTATCAGGTAAAGTTGACACCCTCCGAGGTTTAAAAGAGAATGTGATTATTGGCAAGCTGATACCTGCTGGAACAGGTTTCCGAGCCGAAAAAGAAAAATAAGTAATTTAAGTTTCCCAACCTTTCCCGCCAGAAAAAAAGGATTCTTTTTGCCTTGATAAATAAGGAAAAAAGTGGTATAATGTATTGACAACGCTGATATTTTTCAGCCTAAGCTAGGGTAGCCATGGTAAAAAACGTTAAGAAACAATATTTAAAAAAATTTAAACAGGAAGCTGAAAGAGAGACAAGAAGTGGAGGTGGCACCGAGGTGAGTCCTCGTCTAAAGCCGGAAACCAAAAGTGGTATTTTTATAATACTGATTTTTACTGTGGCTATCGTTACTTTATTCAGCCTTTTTGGCTGGGCGGGCCAGTTTGGCCAAGCAGTAAATGTCGGTTTGACATATAGTTTCGGTTGGGGCAAGTTTGTCATCCCCTTAGTCTTAGCAGTCTTGGGATATTTATTAACCCGACCTCGTAAATACGAATTCCGTTTGGCTAATGGGGTCGGCTTGGTATTATTTTTGTTGAGCGGTACTGGATTTCTGCACTTAGTTGCTGTGCCTTTGGAGCGGGCGGTCATCGATATAAGTGAGGGACGTGGCGGCGGCTACCTGGGATTATTATTATCATATCCATTGAATAATATAATGGGACCATGGCTGGCAGGAATTATTTTAGTGGCGGCTACTATTATTTCGCTCCTAATATTTTATGATGTGTCCCTAAGCCGTCTTTACCAAAAAGGTAATATCTTAAAGAGCCTTACCGGTCGGATCAAACAGTTTTTTTATAAAATAAAAGTCAATATGGAATCGACAGGTGGCGATACTGTTGACGATCAGGAACTAGAGGAGCCAGAAGATGCTGGTACTGATCAATTTCAAGTTAAATCCATAGCCAGCCAAGCGGAGATATCAGAAACTACTGAAGCAGAGCCTGAGCACAAGACAGAAGATAAGGAACAGATGGCTTTGTTTAATAAGGGTAAAAAACGGACTAATAAAATTGAGATACCCATTGATCTTCTAGAATCAAGTAGCCTAAAAGCCACTAGCGGTGACATTGACAGCAGTAAGGAGATTATCCAAAAGACTTTCAGTAATTTTGGCATAGAAGTAGCTATGGGTGAAACAAAAGTGGGCCCGACTGTCACCCAGTACACCCTGCGTCCGGAAGAGGGAGTGAAGATTTCACAGATAACTAACCTGGATAATGATTTAGCTTTGGCCTTAGCGGCCCATCCGATTAGAATCGAAGCCCCGATTCCGGGGAAATCGTTAGTAGGTATTGAGGTGCCAAATCAGGCCGTAGCTTTGGTTAAACTTAAAGAAATTATCCAAGATAAAGAATTTAAAAAGAGTAAATCTAATTTGACTATCGGTCTAGGCAAGGATGTGGCTGGTAAAATATGGGCTGAGGATTTGGATCCCATGCCACATTTGCTCATCGCCGGGGCTACCGGATCAGGCAAATCAGTTTGTCTCAACATTATTTTATTAAGCTTGCTGTACCAGAATTCACCCGACCAATTAAAATTGATATTAATAGATCCTAAGCGTGTGGAACTTTCTGTTTATAATGGTATTCCACATCTCATAACCCCAGTAGTGAATGATGTAGATAAAACCATCAACGCCTTGCGCTGGGTAGTATCAGAAATGGATCGCCGGTTTGAATTATTATCCAAGACGGGCCATCGGGATATCCGGTCGTACAATAATGATAACGGAGATACCATGCCTTATTTGGTTGTGGCCATTGATGAGTTAGCTGATTTAATGACGGTGGCAGCCAATGAAGTTGAGGCGGCTATTGTCAGATTAGCTCAAATGGCTCGGGCAGTGGGCATTCATCTAATCCTAGCTACCCAACGACCGTCAGTAGATATCATCACGGGATTAATAAAAGCCAACATCACTACTAGAATCGCTTTTGCCGTGGCCTCAAAGGTTGATTCCCGAACCATCCTAGACACCTCAGGAGCTGATAAATTATTAGGGCGAGGGGATTTGTTATATATCACCCCACAACTTTCTAAGCCCAAGCGTTTGCAGGGCGCTTACGTTACTGATCAGGAAATAAGCCGGGTGACTAGCTATCTCAAGAGTAAAGGCCAGCCAGAATACCAAGAAGAAATAACTGCTAAAGTAGTTGATCGTACCTTGGTCGGTAACTTTGAGGACATGGGCGACGATGAATTAGTTGATCAGGCAAAAGATTTAGTCCTCAAGGCTGGTAAAGCCTCAGCTTCGCTACTACAAAGGAGATTGAGAGTTGGCTATGCCCGCGCCGCCCGCTTATTAGATATATTGGAAGAGCAGGGGGTCATTGGGCCAGGAGATGGGGCCAAGCCTCGAGTAATATTACAGTCTCAGCCTGATAGGCCATACGAGGCAGGTGGTGATCTAGAAGATGATAATTTTGCCAATGACGAATCATCAGAAATTGACGAATCATCAGAAGAGGAAGTGGACAATGAAGATGAGGAGCAAGTAGGCTGATCATGAAAGACTTTAGCACTAGGACAATTCAGCGGTCAAAGACACTTGGCGAGCGATTAAAAAAAGTTAGAGAGGAATCAGGTTTCAGCTTGGCTGATGTAGAAAAAGCCACTCAGATTAGAAGGAGCTATATTGAAGCTATTGAAAATGGTGATTATAAAGCACTGCCGGGCGCGGTCTACATAGAAAGTTTTTTAAAAAAATATGCGGATTTTTTACAGGTGAGCGTTGATTACGTTTTGGACCTTTATCGGCAGCATGAGAGTCGAGTCGTTCCTCAGCAACAGCACATAGGATTATCAATGCATGAAAAAAAATTGCCTAAGTCAATTATCACGCCTAAGATAGTTCGGGGCATTTTGATTGGATTAGTTATCGCTGCTGCCCTGACTTATTTCGGAATAGTAGTCGTAAAGATTTTTTCCCCACCTAGCTTGACGGTAGATTATCCATCTGATTCAATTACGGTTCGGGATACCATGATTGATATTCGCGGATCAACAGAGCCGGAGATACAATTAAAGATTAATGGGCGAGAAATTTTTCTCGATGCCAAGGGAAATTTTTTAGAGACAGTCATTCTGAGTGAAGGACTTAATACCATAATAATTACTGCGGAAAAAAGGCAAAGTAAAGTAACGGAAATAAGACGCACCGTATTATATGAACCAAGTATTGAGTAAAAATAATTTCAATAAATAATTTTTTAAAATCATAATTTATGGCCAAAAACAGCGAAAAAACAATAAGCGACGCAAAAGCCCGAGCTACCCAAGAAGCTATAACTCAGATCAAAGAGCGTTTTGGCGAAGGATCGATCATGAGACTCGGAGAAGCTAACAGGATTAAGGTCGATGCGGTTTCGACCGGCTGTCTTTCTTTAGATATAGCCTTGGGTATTGGAGGTGTGCCGCGTGGCCGGATCACTGAAATATATGGTCCTGAGGCATCAGGTAAAACGACTTTAGCGATGCATATTGTGGCCTCAGTGCAGAAATCTGGAGGCACGGCTGCCTTCATTGATGCTGAACATGCCCTGGATCCAGATTATGCGCACAAGATTGGCGTCAATGTAGATGAGCTTTTAATTTCTCAGCCAGATAACGGCGAGCAGGCCTTAGAAATCATGGAAACTTTGGTTAGGTCAAATGGCGTTGATGTAGTGGTTATTGATTCAGTAGCTGCTTTAACCCCCAAAGCAGAGATAGAGGGTGATATGGGTGATTCACACATGGGATTACAAGCAAGATTGATGAGTCAGGCGTTGAGAAAGCTAGCTGGCGTTATCAGTAAGACTAAGACGGTGGTCATATTTATTAATCAAATTAGGATAAAGATTGGGGTATTTTTTGGCAATCCGGAAACAACGACCGGTGGTATGGCTCTAAAGTTTTATTCATCAGTGCGCATAGAGGTCAGGCGGTCTGCCCAGATCAAGAAGGGCGACGAAGTAATTGGCAACCGCGTTAAGGCTAAAATTGTTAAAAATAAAGTGGCGGCTCCTTTTAGGACCACTGAGTTTGATATCATGTACAATGAGGGTATTTCTTTATCTGGTGACGTGCTTGATGTGGGGGTACAAAATAATGTTATTAAGAAGAGTGGCAATAGCTATAGCTACGGTGATAATAAATTCGGCGTAGGCAGGGAAACGGCCCGCCTTTATCTAAAAGAGCACCACGATATATTGGAGGAAGTAAGGAAAAAGGTTTTGGAAAAACTTGCCGCTGAAGAGTAGGCTTGAGCAATAAAATTTTTTCTTATTATGCTTAAGGGTGCAAGGCTTGACGTGATGAAAAAATTATGTTAATGTTTTTCTAATAGAAAAATTGAACCTTGTAAATATAGAAGGAGAAGTCCATTGAAATATATTCTAACGCTTGATTGGTGGCGTCAGCGCCCTCTGCTTTGGTTGGCCTATGTTATCATCGTATTAACCGGTTTTGTCTGCTTTTTTTTCTTCAAGGTACTTAATATTACACGTGTCTATGGTAGGCATAATATTCCTAAAGTAGGACGAGGAGTGCTGTTTGTCTCCAATCACCAGACTATGTATGACTCTTTTATGATCGGAACCATTGGCTTTTTCCCGTCGGTTATTTTTTACCCCTCCCGTCCGCCGGTAAACTTTGCTGCTGCAGAAAACTATTTTGGCAAGTGGTACACTGCGTTACTGATGCAGCTGTTGAGGGCTGTTTCGGTCAAGAAGCGAGATGATGGGTTGCTGATGAGAAGGTACCTACAAGTCTTGGAAAAAAACAATATCCTGATTTTCTATCAGGGTGGACGGAGCTTTAATTTATCTCAATCCCGGCTGGGACCAGCCTGGATAGTAGCTCGCAGTAAAGAGCCGTTAGAAGTTATCCCTATTTACATAGAAGGGATGAGTAAGATATTTGGTGGGCCCAAAACAAAAGGCGTAATTGGCCGATGGTTGCCCTTAAGTATGCTACGGTATTTAGTGGTATCGTTTGGTGAGCCGGTGAATTTTTCTGGTCTGGACTCGATTGATGACGTCAAAGATCGCGTGGGGTATATCAACCAGCGGATTATTGACTCTGTCAAATCGCTACAGCGAGAACATTCACTACAACGTGTATCCTAATCCTGATAGGGTGCACGTTTTTTTTATTCAAAAACTATGCAGCCGTGGATTAATTTTCTGCCCTAGCCATTTATGGATAAGGTCTATCAGGTGTGGGGTGATATCACTGAAATAGAATTGGTGCTGTTGGCTGTTTGACAATGATTCTTCTAGGTCCGAATGTTCACTCAGGAAGCGTTTGATATCCATAGCCACATGCTCGGCGGGATCAATTAAAATAACTTTTTTCCCAATTTTATTCTGAATAATGTCCCTCAATAAAGGATAGTGCGTGCAGCCTAGTATTAAGGAATCAATTTGTTTTAGCCGGAGGGTGTAAAGGTATTTACGGGCTACTACTTTGGTGAAAGGCTGTTTAATCCAGTTTTCTTCCACTAAAGGTACAAAAAGAGGACAAGCCTTGCTAAAAATTTGGAAGCCCTGATGTTTCTCTTTGATTTTTTTTTCATAGATACCGCTGTCAATTGTCGCCCGGGTGCCTATCACTCCGAGTCTTTTATTTTTTGATACTTTAATTGAGGCTGACACCGCCGGAGTGATAACATCAAAAAAAGGTATGGTAGGAAATTTTTTCTTGAGAGCATCGGCGGCGATAGCTGAGGCGGTATTACATCCAATAACAATAATTTTAGCTCCCTGGTTCAGTAAAAACTGAGTATCCTGCATGGCGTACTGGATAATAGTATCTCGGCTTTTGTTGCCGTATGGCGCTCTAGCCGTATCGCCAAAGTAGGTTATTTGGTAGTCGGGCAGTTGTTTTAGTATTTCCCGCACCACTGTTAATCCTCCCACTCCAGAGTCGAATATTCCGATCATATGGTTGTGATTAATGGTTTTCCGATCATTTTCCTATAACTTGTTTAACATGGCTAAGCTGATCTGGTTCAAATTTTTATAAACAAATATAGTCGTAGTTAAATACTTTTTTGGCGTATAAGGCTGTCTGACAGCTATGCATTTCATTTTTGCCCGATGAGCGGCTTGGATTCCGCTGATAGAATCCTCAAAGACCAGCATATCTTGGGGTTTGGCCTTAAGAAGTTTAGCACATTGGAGAAATATTTCGGGATGGGGCTTACTTTTTTTAAAATCGTCTCCTGAAACTTTCACCTTGAAGTATTTTTTTAAATGGTAGCGGTTTAAAATATAATTTATGGCCCGACGGGGGGAGGAGGAGGCAATAGCCAGTGGGTAGCCAGCCCTATACAGCTTTTTTATCAGCGGAATTGTGCCAGGCACAGCTGTTAATTTTTTGTCAAAAATAGAAAATAAGATACGGAGCCTTTGATTTAAAAGTTGTTGATAAGATCCCTGGAGATGGTACTTTTTTTTCTCAGCATTGATGGCGTGCCTTTGGCTGCGGCCGCGTACCTGTTTAATCACGAATTCATTATATTCCGCATTGTGCTTGATGACTATTCCGTGTAACCGAAATTGCTCTTCTACTGCGTCTGCCCAAAGAGGCTCGGAATCAGTGATAACCCCATCCATGTCAAAAATAATGGCTTTAACCATGAGTAATACTTTCGATAAAGTTAATGATTTCTTTTTGTTTTTGTTCTAATAATTCTTTAGTATCACCTTCAATGGTTATTCTCAATAATGGCTCGGTATTTGATGGCCGAACATTAAACCACCAATCTTCATATTCAACAGTTAGACCATCCAGCTCATCTTGGTGGCCATCATTATATTTTTTCTTTACTTTGGTAATAATAGCCGGAATGTTATCAATCTCTATGTTAATTTCATCTGATTTGAAGTAAGGGCTGAGTCCAGCGGTAATTTGGCTAAGTTTTTTATCATGTTGGGAAATAAGCATCAGTAATATGACAAAAGAAATAAAGCCAGAATCAGCGTAATAATTATCTTTGAAGGCATAGTGAGCAGATAGTTCACCACTCATGACGCCGTTATTATCTTGCATGGCTCTAGCCAAGTTTACAAAACCAACCGCGCTGCGAATTGGACGGCCTCCCCAAGCCCGGATTTTTTCGGGGACAGCCTTGCTACAGATTACGTTATAAACGATCCCCGCATTAGGATTTTTTTCTAAAAAGTATTTTGCCAGAATCAATAAGGTCACGTCGGCTCGGATAAAATTGCCCATTTCATCAATAAAAAACAGGCGGTCAGTGTCCCCGTCCAAAATTACTCCGAAATCGGCCTTGGTTTCTACAACTTTTTTCTTGATTTCCACCTGGGATTCAGGCAGTAAGGGATTTGACGGGTGGGCCGGGAAATTTCCATCAAGTTTGAAATTGAGCGGTATTATTTCTCCTGGCAGACTTTCAAACAGTAGGGGCATTATCTTGCCGGCCAGGCCATTGCCAGCATCAACCACTATTTTGAACGGCCGGATTTTTTTCACCTCAATAAAAGAGAGTACATGTCTGATGTAGTCTGGGATTATATCTCTAGTTTGCATAGTGCCCGGCTGATCCTGAGATGAAAATGTTTTGTCATGAATAAAATCGTACAGCTCTTTACCTCTTATCCAATTCAGCACTTGGTCATTTTTGACCACCATTTTGAAGCCATTATATTCCTTGGGGTTGTGGGAAGCCGTGACCATAATTCCACCGTCATAATCATACTTTCCGACGGAAAAATAAACAGCATCAATCGGCACCAGGCCGATATCATCTACTTGGACGCCCTGACTGACTAAACCAGCCACCAGCTGTTTGAAAAGCTCGGGTGAACCAATACGCATGTCGCGCCCGACTACTACTTTTTTGGCGTCAGTAAGATTAGCAAATCCCTGACCCACAAGGTAGGCCGTTTCTTCATCCAGAGGATCTGGGTAGATGCCTCTGATATCGTAAGTCTTAAATATGCTTTTGTTAATTTTTTTCATTTGATTTCATGGTACTGTTAGGTGATTTCGATAATTTCATATCCCAGATAGAGCCGAGAAACCAAGTAGTACCAATTAGTGCCACTAACCAACCGACATAGGGAATATTGACTAGCAGGGCGTAGAAGAATATGCCAAGCATCATTATCCAAATCAGCGACACCTCCTTCTTTTTTGCCGCCAGTAATTTTTTTCCGATAGCTACACCAATATATATTTTTGACAGATAAATTAAAATAAAGTACCCCATAGTAATGATCAGGGCTAGCGGGCCTCCGATGACGGTGAGCGTCAAAATAACTACGGCAATAGGCGTTACAATCAGTATGGCAAAACCTTTCAAAATTTTAGAGCCTGGGCGCTGCCACATCTGGTTAGCAATTTCCATAGTCTTATTTTTGTAAAGACTAATGATGATGGTACCGATTAGTAAAATAGAAAAGAGGCCTATTATTTTGAAAAAGAACCATGAGCCTGAAAGAAATTCTCTGGCCTGAAGCACCTCACTGGATAAGAGTTTGTGAATGGTTTCACCTTTGATGACTGCGTTGGGGTCTATTTTAGCATTTTTTGTACCATGATAGATGAAATTGCCATTAACAGTAGTCTTAGAATTTAAAGATGCCAATCCGGCATCTCCCAGGTTCAAAGTAAGATTATTACCTATCGTATTATTAATGATGATAGTTTCACCATAAACAGTCACATTACCAGATACTTCCCCAAATATTTCAGTTCTAGAGGTAGCTGCTAAAAAACTCCAACCTATGGAACTCTCTTGGGCAACGGTAATGTTTTGTCCCAAGGCGGTTACGTTTTTTCCTACGTTATTATTTATGTTTATAATATTGCCGATAGCTCGGATATTACCAGCTACTTGGCCGTTGATTTCGATAAAGTTGCCAACAGCAATAACATCGCCCTGAACGTCGCCATTGACTTTGATCGTGTTTCCCGCGACTATAACGTCGCCATTGACTTGGCCATTGATAGTTATGGAATCAGCTACTGCTACAAGATTTTCATCAATAATTTCGTCCTGAGGTATGATAATAGTTTCTCTCGCGGGAATAATTAGAGCGGAAACTGTTAATGGTGTGAGCAGTAGGACCAAAGACAGGATTGCCCCAACTTTTAATATTTTTTTATTCATAGACTGCACTCAATGTACCATAAAATAACGGTATTTTCAATTAGCCTGGGCAATGGTTATTAGATTATATCCGTCCCACCAGCCAGAGGGCGCCCCTTTTTTTGTGTAATATTGATTTAATATTTTGAACCCGCCGTCATTCAGTAGTTTTTTTAGTTCGCGCCTAGTAAAGGCATGAATGTATCTGTCCATCATTTTTTCTCCTCGGGAGTTTTTCCATGGTTTCAAAACATCATTCCAGTCCAATTGACTTTGTCCTGTTATTTTACTAAAATTATGCTTCATGAGAAGCGGCCACCAATGTTTTTGCCTGAGATTCCAATTACTCAAGATAAGGTAGCCGCCTGGCTTGATAACACGTTTAATTTCACCGATGGCTTTACTGCGCAAGGTCTCGGAGGGTATGTGGTGCAGTACAGCAATACAGAAAATAGTATTGAAATCGTGGTCAGAAAAAGGTAAAGTGATAATATTACCTACGGTAAATTTATGTTGGGGGTATATTTCCCGAGCCAGCCGGATGAGATGATCACTAAAATCCAAGCCGGTATAGTCAATCCCGCTGTCCCCTAGGGTGCTGAGCAGCCGGCCATTGCCACAGCCAATATCCAGAATTTTAGAATTTGGGTGCACGTACTCTTTTAATGATTCAAATTCTCGCCAAGGATATTTCCGGGTTAATGAGAATTGCTCGGCGATGCGGTCATAGCCAACTCTATTTATTTCTAATAATTTTTCTGCAGTGTCCTGATTCATATGATTCCAAAAGTTACCAAAGAATATATTAATGATTTTGTCGAATTGCTTCCTCAATTGCCTGAGGAGGTGCGGCAAGCTAAACG
>JADFTK010000003.1 GCA_022560375.1 Patescibacteria group bacterium | reverse complement strand
TGGAGGGGCGCTGCCGGGGTGACTGCCAGCGGTGGGGCGATGATTGTGAGTTTCTATTTGGCTGCGGGGCTGGCGGCGCAGGGCGGGCTGGGGTCTCAGGAAGCGCTGTAGCGGCTTTTGTTGGGTATTATTGGGCTGGTGTGGGTTGGTTCACGTAGAAGGCCGCCAGCAGTGAGTCCGCCAGCGGCTCAGTAAGGTTTGGTCCCGCAGTGTGCACCTAACTACGATCAATCAGACTGCTGCTGTAGCGGCCCAAAGAGATCAGTCCCCTGATAGTCCGTAAAATCGCAAGATCGCTTGAGTTGCTATTGTCACAATAGAAGTTGATGCACTTTCTGCAATTCGGCCCAGCCAGCTTGATATTTTTGGACCAATTCCTTTTCCACGCACGTCCTCGTCTTCAGATATCGCCGAAGAAAGATCGGCGAGCAGTTCGTTGGAAAGAGACAACTCCTTTAATACTGCCGTCAGCGAATCAAGGTCCCCAGTTCGCACCCTCTGGTAGATTTGTTGGTTTACAATCCCACCAGGCTCTACCACGTTTTGCACACCATAAATATTATTTATGACGAGCATCCTGATTGCATCTTTCGGGATTGGCTGAAGATTTCCCTCCGCCGTTAGTACCTCCGGATGATGTTCTCGAAGTTCTAATAGAATGTTTAGTAGACGATTTCTGACCGCGTCGATTACGCCTGCAACTTGAGAATTTGGTATCACTTTCCATGCGCTGAGCATGGACATTCCGACGTACACATTTTTTGAAACGCTGGCGACTACATCTGCTGGCCACCCCCACTTATAGCCATCGGACCGGTGGATTTCCTGAAGAGCAGCTACTCCCTGGCGTAACTCTAACTTCTCGTATGACTCACGGTAACTCTCGGGGAGGACCGACGGGCTGACAAGGAGTGAGTTCGCTTTCATCCCATTACCAATGAAATTGGAAAAGTAGACATTAGCACAGCCCCAAAGCCGATATCAATGACTGACCGTGGATTTTACCAAATTTATTACCCCGAAAATTATGAAGATGTCTCTATTAAAAGAATGGTGTTAGTGATCCAGCCGGATGGAAGTTATCTGCCATATATTACTTACTGGCAAGAGCAGGCGGACATACATGGTTTTGCGCTCGCCGGTATTGAAAATTGGACTGGCGAGCTGATAACTCAGTTTAATATAGATGCCAGGGAGAAATTAGGTGTAGGAAAAATTTATTTGACCGGTTTCTCGAGCGGCGGATATGCTAGTTGTGAGCGCGGCCTCAGCAACCAAAAATATGTAGATGGAATAATTCCAATGGGCGCATACTGTAGTGATTATGATTTAAATGATCAAAATCAAACCACGCCGATATTGACGATTATCGGGGCGCAAGATAATTTTGCACTAGATTATGATTTAGTGCGACCAGATGAACGTGTCTATTCATATGTAAATAAAATAAACACGGAATACGTCATCATCCCAAATCTAGGCCATCAATTTCCTGTCAGTTATATGGATGAAGTAGGCTGGTGGGTAATAAAAAATTAATAGTGCAAAACATCTCCTATTTATTGGGAGGTGTTTTTCAACTTAATTATTTTTTATCACTATTTTCCACTTTTTCTGTCTTCCATTTTTCCCAACCAATCTTCACTCCATAATCTGTCATTCTCTGATTTTCACTCAAAGCTTCCAACATTCTCCCAAATTCCTCCGCTTCGGCTTTGCGTTTTGCAAATTCTTCTTGAACAGTATCAATAGCTATTTGCAAGGCCTCATCACTATCATCATCTAAAGTGACTACAAATTTCTCCTTATCATTAGCCCAACGGGATAATATTAATTTCTGCACTCTATAAAACTGCTCTTTTATATCATCGGCTATCCACTCAGCACCCTCAAACCCGTTATTTTCAACCAATTTCAAGTAGTCCGTAATCACCGGTTTTCTAATATCCAACCCCTGGGTATCAACTTCAAGCATAATAGCTACATTGGGCAAATTCACTCTAGTGCTATATGCTCCCCGATCATCATACTTTGGTACATCAACATGACTAGTGCCTCCACCGCCCCCCCTAGCATACGCGGTTTCAACCATTCTGGAATTAGTAGACATATAAACGCCTAGCTCATTACCATCATTTATTTTTGTAGGATCATCTTTATTCACGACACCTGGTACTAATTTTTCCCGTAATCGATCAACTGTAAGTTCATCCGGATGAACCGTGAAAGCTCGATAAAGTTTTTCCGGACGCTTTTCCGATTCTTTTGAATCAAGACTATCTGGTTTCTGCTCAGCATCAACTTTATTGCATTGAACACAGCTAGCCACAAAATTTCCATGTTCACACATCCCCTCCATTTTTTCTGTATTATTAACACCTTCTTCCATATCTACATCCTTAATAACTTAACTTCCTTAACTAAGTCTACCATATACCTAAAATCACTTAAAACCTACCCACAGTTTACTAAAAAACAGGCCGTATAATTAGACCTGTTTTTTGTCAGATATAATTTGTTAGCTAACACTCACAGTTACAGCACGCACTGGGATCATCACTGCTCTTGTGGTCGCAGTGTGGACAACATTGGTGTTCCGATTTATCTTCAGTATCTTGTGCCATTGGTATGACGCCTCATTTTTTTATAACTAATTTTATAAACTTACGTTTACCAACTTTAATTACTAGGCCATTTTTTACCTGAATCTTACTTTTCCAGCCTTTGATTTGCTGGCCGTCCACTTGTACCGCCCCTTGCTCGATCAAACGCCTGGCTTCACCCCTCGAGGTGGCCAGCTTAGTATTAGCCACAATATCGAGTAAGGTTACAGTTTCCTCTTTTTGAATTTTGTATTCAGGAATGTCTGAGGGAATTTTATTCTCCTTAAACAGGCTGTTAAATTCTTTGGCAGCGGTTATAGCCTGACTATTGCCATGGTACATCTTCACCAGCTCTTGAGCCAATTTTGCTTTATAATCTTTTGGGTTAGCGCCTCCACTCATGGCTTTTTCATATTCTTTGATAGAGCTCAGCGGCACATCAGTCAATAGGGTAAAATATTTTATAATCAGCTTATCGGGGATGGACATAGTCTTGCCATACATGTCCTTGGGCGTGTCTTGCAGGTCAATAGTATTACCCACACTTTTGCTCATCTTATCCTTACCATCAGTACCCTCAATTAAAGGAACAGTCAAAATATCTTGAGGTGGCTGATGGTAGTGAGGTTGAATATCACGGGCGGCCAGCAAATTAAATGTTTGGTCTGTCCCTCCCAGCTCTACATCCGCCTGTAGAGCCACTGAATCGTAACCCTGTAAAATGGGGTAAAGGAATTCATGGATCCAGAGAGGTTTCTTTTTTTTCATTCTTTCCTTATACATATCCCGCTCCAGCATTTGATTCACAGTAAAATAACTGGTTAATTGGAATAGCTCAGCAAAATCCATATTGCTGTGCCATTCAGAATTATTCCTTATCTCAACTTTAGTCAGATCCAACACCTTCCCCACTTGCTGCTTATATGTCTTTATATTCTCTTGAATTTCTTTATCGGTTAGTGGCTTTCTGGCGGCCAGTCGATCAGAGGGATCGCCGATCCGTGCGGTAAAATCACCAATTAAAAATATTACTTGGTGGCCCAGCTCTTGGAACTGACGTAATTTCCTGAGGACTACCGTATGCCCCAAATGCAAACGCGGAGCAGTTGGGTCCACCCCTAGCTTCACTCTCAGCGGCTTGCCTGAAGACAGTTTTTTTGCTAGACTACTTTTTACGATTATTTGCTCGGTGCCACGGTCAATCAGCTCTTCAATTTTCTCTTTTTTAATCATAAACGCTAAAGTTTCCGCGAATCTTATTTATAGTATAGCCCATCTCTGATATAATAAAAAGGCTAATTTACTACCTAAGGTGCATGAAAAAATATAAACTTGGCTTGGACGTCGGCGGCACTAAAATACAAGTTGGCTTAGTCGACACCAACAACAAAATAATCCGCAGTGAGCAGGTGGCCATTCATAGAAAAACCAAAAAGGAGGCACTGGAGAGTATTATTAAGAGTATTAAACCCCTCTTCTCAAACCAGGTGAGCAGTATTGGCGTCGGCATCACTGGATTAGTAAACCCCGATAAAGGCATTGTGGCGAGTAGCCCTAATCTGCCCAAAAATTGGAAAAATGTACCCCTCAAGTCAATACTAACTAAAAAATTTAAGGTGCCCGTCTCGATAGATAACGATGCTAACTGTATAGCTTTAGCCGAAGCTGTGATTGGTCTTGGTAAAAATTATAAGGCGGTACTTAGCATTACTCTTGGCACGGGAGTTGGAGCTGGGCTCGTTATAAACAAAAAAATCTTTCATGGTGGTTACAATGCTACGGAATTTGGCCATACCATGATTTCTGATAATTCTACCTTTGAAGATTTAGTTTCTGGTCCAGCTATGATTAAAAATTATTATAAACGTACTAGCCAAAAAATATCCTCTCATGCCATTGTGGCTCTGGCCAAATCAGGTAATAAAATAGCAAAATCCGTATTAACTGAGATGTCAAAATGGCTAGCTATAGGATTAAAAAATGCCCTCTACTCATATAGCCCCCATATTATTATAATTAGCGGGGGACTGTCAGTGGTCTCACCTCTAATCATTCCGGCTTTACGGCAAGCTAAACAAAACCTATTATTCAACGAGCTAAAAAAGACCATAATAGTTCGTTCACATCTTAATTATAACGCCGGGGTTATTGGCGCGGCGCTAATTACTAACTCAAAAAAGGTGTAGTACCATGCCTATCCCCCAACTAAACAAACCAAGCTTTCGCATCCGTAAAATAGGACAAAGGATGAATCAGGCCAGAATGAATAGCCCACCTAATAGAAATGGAAAGTTATCTTTTATAAGAAAGCTGCTAAAAAATTGGGTGCCAATTCTAGCCATGCTTATGGTTATTTTTGTTATGGCTGGAGTGGGGATTTTTGCCTGGCTTTCTAGAGACTTACCGGATCCGGATAAAATAATCGATCGTACTATCGCCCAGAGTACTAAAATTTATGCCCGTGACGAAACTACCCTCCTCTACGAAATTCATGGCGATGAAAAACGCACGCTGGTGAATCTGGAGGACATCCCTGACTACGCTAAATGGGCCACTATTACTCTCGAGGACAAAAACTTTTACAGCCATAGCGGCTATTCTCTGACTGGCATTGCTAAGTCAGCCTGCCACGAGGCGTTTGGAAACTTAGGCGGCCTCTGTCCCCGGCGTGGCGGCTCTACCATTACCCAGCAATTTGTAAAAAATTCCATACTTACCTCAGAACGCTCCTATTCCCGAAAGGTTAAGGAGCTAGTATTAGCTTATCAGATCGAAAAAAAATTCACCAAAGACCAAATTCTAAAGCTTTATCTCAATGAAATTCCTTATGGTTCAACTTCGTACGGCATAGAATCAGCAGCCCAAACATTCTTTGGTGTGTCATCAAAAGATCTATCGCTTGATGAAGCAGCCCTACTTGCCTCACTGCCCCAACTGCCCTCATACTATTCACCTTATGGAAGTAATACGGAGGAACTAATTGCCCGCCAAAAAACCGCCATAAATTTAATGGTGGCCGAGGGTTATATCACCGCCGAGGAGGGTGCCGCAGCTAAAAAAATTGATGTCCTGGCAAAGATACAGCCCAAACGCGAAAATATTACAGCTCCGCATTTTGTATTTTATGTACGCGATCAACTGGCAAATAAATATGGTGAAAAAATGGTCGAACAAGGCGGCTTAAAAGTTATTACCACTTTGAATATAGACAAGCAACGCATCGCCGAGGAAGTAATTACTGAGCAAGCTAAAATCAATGCCGAGCGCTACGGGGCCAGCAACGCCGCCCTGATAAGCCTAGACACCAAAACGGGACAAATCCTAGCCATGGTTGGCTCTAAAGATTACTTTGACGAGGATATAGATGGTAATGTTAACGTGGTACTTCGGCCACGCCAACCAGGGTCCTCTTTCAAACCTATAGTTTATGCCACCGCTTTTAGCCGGGGCTATACTCCTGAAACTACTATATTTGACTTAGTTACCAATTTCAAAACTGATACCCAAGACTACGAGCCAAAGAATTATGACTTATCAGAGCGCGGACCAGTCTCGATGCGTAAGGCTTTGGCTGGCTCTCTCAACATCCCAGCAGTAAAAACGCTATATCTGGCTGGGATTGATAACGTTTTAGATACGGCCCAGGCGCTAGGCTACACTACTTTAGGAGATCGTAGTCGGTTTGGCTTATCACTTGTTTTAGGGGGTGGGGAGGTAACCCTCCTAGAGCATACCTCTGCCTTTGCTACCATGGCCCGTGAAGGCGAACGTCATCCCGTCACTGGCATACTAAGAGTGGAGGATAGTCGAGGTAAAGTGCTGGAAAAATATGAGGACCGGTCAGAACAAGTATTTGACAAAGATACGGCTCGACTATTAAATGATATCCTGTCGGATGATAGTGCTAGAGCTTATGTGTTTGGCGCGGGCGGTAGGCTCACTATCCCCGGTCGCCCTGTAGCCGCCAAAACAGGCACTACCAACGATTACCGTGACGCCTGGACTCTCGGCTACACACCCTCCTTTGCTACCGGAGTTTGGGTGGGCAATAATGATAATTCGGAAATGAAGCGTGGGGCAGCTGGGTCGGTTGTAGCGGCGCCTATTTGGCAAGAATTTATGAAGCGCACAGTCGGCGGACCCGTCGAACCATTTAAATCTCCTACACCAAATAACTCCACAAAATTAATCTTACAAGGGGGAGCGGAGGGCGGTGCGATTATAAAAGTAGATGTGGTAACTCAAAAACGTATTCCTAGCTCTTGTGCCGATACTTACCCAGCCGCCTACATAGAAGAGAAAACATTTAGTGTGGCTCATAATATATTACACTATATTAATAAGGATGCCCCCGAGGGATCGGAGCCCGCCGATCCTACCATAGACCCTCAGTACGAACGCTGGGAAGAGCCAGTCAGGCGCTGGGCAGCCGATAAAGAATTTTTAGAAACCCTACCTCCTGAAGAAGAGTGCGATCTGCGAGCCAAAGAAAACAGGCCCATTATCAAATTCACCTCACTGGAAAACGGCGACACGGTAAGCAATGGCACTCTTACGGCTAAAGTGTCTGTTACCTCTACCAGGTCTATTACCAAAGTAGTTTACTATTTAGATGGTAAGGAAATAGCCACCATCACCAAAGCGCCCTATACTTTGAAATATGATCTAGATAAAATTAAAGTTGGCTTCCATGATTTAACAGCCGAGGCGTATGATAATGTCAGAAATATAACCCCAGAAACAATTTCTATTAATTACTTAATACCCTCAGCCTCCTCAAATACAAATTCCACTGGTACCTAAATAAATAAATTTAAAAAACAGGCTTTGGCTGGCCCGCTCTTTAATATCAATTTTACTATTGCTTGATGGGCATTATTATATAACGGTAGTCTTCTCCCTTTATTGGTTTTAATAACCCGGGGTTGCTATTGGTATTTATATCTAGCGAACAATTTTCGTCATTAATATTTTGTAGCCCATCCAATAAAAATCTGTAGTTGAGAACTATATCATTATCTACCCCTTCAATTTTAGCTTCTTGGCGGGCCTCGCTTTCACCAACCTGTAAGTTTGCGGCAGTAACCTCAATTTCCCCAGCCGCCTGATTGAATTTCAATTCAATGTCATTACTACCTGGCTTACAGAATAAACTAGCCCTTTTTATAGTGTTGATAAATTCGTTAGTATTTACTAAAATTCTTGTTTTGTGTTCAGTAGGGATTATTTGTTGATAATCCGGGTACTGCCCCTCAATCACCCTAGAGGTTAATTTAATATCACCAAGAGAAAAAACTATTTGGTTTTCATTGCCCGACACCACCACTTCGTCATTTTCCTCACCAAGTATTCTTATTAATTCTTGGGTGGTACGGATGGGAACAATAACACTGCTCTTTTTTTCGCTAGGCTTGGTTAAGGACGCTTTTTTTTCAGCTAAGCGATAGCTGTCTGTAGAAACTAGAGTTAAAATATCTTTATCAAAATTAAAATACACCCCACTTATTTCAGGGCGTGTTTCGTCAAAAGCTACCGCAAACACAACAGCCGTTAGTGCTTCCTTAAGATCTTTAGCTTTAATAAAATGTTTGCTTTTTGACTCCACCTCCGGGATTAAAGGAAACTCCGTAGCCTCCATTCCCTTCATGTTTGTTTTTGACTTACTGGAACGGACGCTTAGTGCCTGGTCTTTGATCTCTAATTCTATATTTTCTTTAGGAAGTAGACTTACATAATCGCTTAGGGTTTTTGCCTGGACCGTAATCGCCCCTTCTTGTTCAACCTTCCCGCGCACCTTGCAAACTAGGCCAATTTCTAGATTGGTGGTTATAAGAACTAGCCCACCCTTTTCCGCTTTCAATAATACGTTGCTTAAAATTGGAAGGGATACGTTTTTGCTAGCAACGTGGCTTACTACTTGTAGTCCGTAAGAGAGATTTTCTTGTGTACAGGTTATTTTCATATATATATTAAATATTTAGTTTAAATTAGAAGTAATAATAATAGGTGGGGTGGATATGTGGAAAATATTTCTAAACCCCTCTTTTGTTAGGGTTAGTGGGTGTTTTTTTAACACCCCTGTTAATATGGTAGGGGGAGCCCTGTTAATACTTTGTGGGTGGGGGGT
Organism: Patescibacteria group bacterium; assembly: GCA_022560375.1. Taxonomy (GTDB): domain Bacteria; phylum Patescibacteriota; class Patescibacteriia; order UBA10025; family JAHIVO01; genus JADFTK01. The sequence goes on along the minus strand of JADFTK010000003.1, from coordinate 37,496 downwards.
GTCCTAATATGCTAAGGACGATAGAGTCGGTTGGCTAAGTGTGTTTTATCCACAAAGTGTTAAGGTTGTAATCACTTTTTAATAAGGCTTTATACACCACTTGTGTATAGGTTGCTAGCCTCTTAGGTGTAGAGCCGTTGCCGGATAAGGGTGATGTCTTGGCGGATCTTTTCGTCATCATTATATGCTTTTTTTATTTTTTCGTAAGCATGCATAGCGGTAGTGTGGTCACGACCGCCCACCTCCTGCCCAATAGTTGGATATGAAGAGCGTGCCTCCTCGCGCATTAGGTACATGGCGATTTGTCTGGGGACCACCAACTCTTTTTTTCGGCTACTGCCCAGTATGTCCTCTATTTTTATGTCAAAAAATGTGGTCACTGTTGTCATTATCTGTTTTCCGGTTATGGCTCCTTCCCTCTTTTGGTGTTCCGACAGGCTAGAGAGTATGTTTTTTACTGATGCTATGGTCGGGGGGGTGTTATTAAGCTGGTGGAAGGCAATTACCCTATTAAGTGCTCCTTCTAATTCCCGGACATTACTTTGAACAGACTTGGCTATGGCTGTAATAATTTCTGGGGACAAAGAGTAGTTTTTTTCGCTACACTTAGCCTTTAATATGGCGGACCTGGTTTCTAGGTCCGGTTGGACAATGTCAGCAATCATGCCCCACTCAAAGCGGGAAACTAGCCTGTTTTCGAGGGCGGGGATGGCTTTTGGTGGCCTATCTGAGCTAATTACAATTTGGTTATTTTTTTGATGTAGGGCATTAAAGGTGTGGAAAAATTCTTCTTGAGTTCCTTCTTTACCCGCTAAAAATTGGACATCATCGATTAGCAGTATATCCGCAGAGCGATAAAAATTTTTGAATTTGTTGGTAGTACCACTGGTGATTGACTGGATGAAATCATTGGTAAATTTTTCACAAGTAACATAAATAATTTTTTTGTTCGCGGCTAGTTTGTGAGCGTAGTGGGCAATGGCTTGCATGAGGTGGGTTTTGCCCAGGCCGGCACCACCGTAGATAAAAAGAGGATTATATACTTGGCCAGGTTTTTGTGACACAGCTTGACAGGCAGCATGAGCCAGCTCGTTACCCTTGCCAACGACAAACGACTCAAAAGTATATCGTGCGTTTAGCCCAAAACCATTTTTCTCTTCCTCTTCAACGTCAGCCCCGATAATAGGCGCAGTTGATTCTGGTGTTTTTTTTGTCGCGTTTACTAAATCGGCTGAGCGAGGAGATTCTACCTTATAGGTAACCTCAGCAATTTTATTATTAGAGGCATTCTGCAGAGCGGTTAGAATATTCTTATGATATTTGTTCTCTAGCCAAGTCTTGGTGAAGGTATTAGGGACGCCTATAATAACCTCCCCACTATTGTAGGTAGACACAAATGTATTTTTGAACCAAGTAGTAAAATTGGCCTTACTAAGTGAAAGCTCAAGTTCGCCAAGCGTTGCTTGCCAAAGTTGTTTATTATCCATATGAGAGAAAACTATAAATTTACAGTATTCATTATAATAACATAAAGTATACTATAATTAAATATTTAAGAGTGATAAAAATGTGAATAAACTGTTAATATTATGAGGATAATTAATAAAAATTGACCACACATTTTTTTATTGATATACTTTGAAGGAGTTTTTAAAAGTTTAGCAGTAAGACATGCCTAAAAGGACATTTCAGCCAAAGAATAAGCACAAGAAGAGAGTTCATGGCTTTCGTAAACGGTCCAGAACAAAAGATGGCCGGAAAATTTTGGCCCGCCGAAGAAAAAAGGGGAGGAAATCCTTAACCCCATAAATAGAATGCTGCCTCAACATAGCCGAATTACAAAGCAGGCGGATTGGCATCATATACACAGACGAGGCATGGTGACCCAGTCAAAAGACCTTGTTTTAAAAAAGGTACGTAATGAGCTAAAGAGGTCTCGTTTTGGCATTATAGTTGGGACCAAGGTTAGTAAACGGGCAACTGAGAGAAATTTGATAAAAAGGAGAATCCGTGCCATTATTGCAGCTCATTCCGACAAGGTTAAGGATAGTTTTGATATCATTTTTATTACCCGGCCAAGTATTAAGGGTAAAAAATATACAGAACTGGAAGAACAAATAAAATATCTTTTTACCCGGGCTAAGTTATTTATATGAAATTAGTAAATAAACTACTAAAAAAAGCATTATTACTTCTGATTAAGGGATATCAGAAAACGTTATCTCCTGATCATGGGTTATGGTCTTACCGTCATCCCTATGGTTTTTGTCGATTTAGACCAACTTGTTCTGAATATACTTATCAGTCTATAGAGCAATATGGTGTTATGCGGGGTATCTGGCTAGGAGTGAAAAGAGTAATCAAATGTAATCCATTTAACCAAGGGGGCTACGACCCAGTGAAACAAAATGATAGGTGATATATTTAATCTAATTTTATTAGATCCGTTATTTAACGGATTAGTTTTTATTTACACTTACATCCCGAATTTAGGCGTGGCCATTATTATATTAACGATACTGATTAAGCTATTATTATATATCCCCTCTCGTTCTTCAATCCGCGCCCAAAAAATTCTCCAGGAAACACAGCCCAAGTTAAAAGAGATCCAAAAAAAATATAAAAATGATCGGGAAGAGCTGGGCCGCCAGACCATGAAATTTTATAAGGAGAATAAGGTAAATCCATTTTCATCTTGTTTGCCGCTTCTTATTCAGTTGCCCATATTAATTGCTTTGTATCGTGCTTTTTTAGGGGTGGCCGATACAGATCCAACAACTAATATTTTAGTGGCTGAACAGCTGGCTCATTTATATACCCCCATGCGTGATATATTTACTACCCAAGCCATAGACCCGACATTTTTGGGATTTTTTGACCTATCTAAGACTGGTAATTGGGTATTAGCTTTATTAGCTGGCGCAGCTACATTTTGGCAATTAATGATGTTTACTTCGCAGCAACCACCCAAAGTGCCTGGCGCTAAAGATGAGAGCATGACCGCTGGTTTGAATAAGCAAATGAAGTATTTTATGCCGATTATAACGGTGTTCTTTGGCGTTCAGTTCCCAGCTGGTTTAACTTTATACTGGTTGGTATCTACGCTATTTACTGTGGGCCAGCAATCTTACATATTAAAAAAAGAAGCTAGCAAGGAGGAGGCACCGCATGAACCTAACAAAGCAGGAGCTAATTGATTTACCTGTTTATACCAGATCGAATCAACACCTAGGCAAGGTAGTTGATTTTGGGTTGAACTCCTCCACTCACATGATATCCCAGTACTACGTCCGAAGCACTGATTTAATCAGAGGCTTACTTACTAAAGAACTTATAATAAGTCAGTCGCAAGTAGTATCCCTCACCAATAAAAAGATGGTTGTGGAAGATAGCGTCTCCCGACAGCAAGCAGAATCTCAGAAAGTTGCTTTAGCAGGTTAAGTGGTTTAGTGGTAATATTAAAATCCTCATTGAATTTCAACGGGGATTTTTTATAATGATTTTTCTTTTATTCTTATCTAGCCACTCAAAATTTATATTGATAGTGGTGTGTCCCTGGAGAACATCTTTTATTTTATCAGCCCATTCTATTAGAGTAATGGTGTTTTCCTTGCCTAAATATTCTTTTAAGCCTACCTCAAGAATTTCTTTAGAGGAGTTTAGCCTATAAACATCAACATGGCAGAAATATTTTATTTTTTTGTTATTTTTTACTTCATATACCTTCAGGAGTATAAAACTTGGGCTTTGAACTGTGCGGTCGATTCCTAAACCGCGGGCAAAACCCTTGGCAAAATAGGTCTTCCCGCTTCCCAAATCTCCCACTAAAGAGTAGATTTCTCCCCCTTGGGATTTTTTTGCTAAGATTAGCCCAAAATCAGATGTTTCTTTAGCTGAATTAGATAATTTAATCATGTATCCATTGTAATTCAATTGGGCCATATAGCCAACTTGACAGCCAGAATTCGCCACAGTATACTATACGGATTTACTAAAATTTGAATTAGATATTTAGAGATATGGAGAAGACCATAAATCAACAGGCAATCGATCTTATTGGTAAGAGTAAAAATATAGTGATAGTTTTACCGGCTAATCCATCGACTGATGCAATTGCTTCAAGCCTAGCATTTTTTTTAGCCTTAGAGAAAGATGGCAAGCAAGCCAAGGTGGTGTGCAGCGAATTTTCTTTACCCCCTACCAATAAGTTTTTACCTAAGACGGAAGTAATTCGTTCAGATTTAACCACTTTGCGTAAGTTCATAATTAGCTTAGATGTTTCCCGAACATCTGTTGACGAACTGAGCTACGATATAAGCAACGATAAAAAATTAAATATTTTTATCACGCCCAAAAAAGGTTTTTTTGAAGAGCGAGACGTTACTACCTCTGCATCACAGTATGAGTATGATTTGATAATCATATTAGATGCCCCAACTCTGGAGACGCTGGGTAAGATTTATGATGACAATGCAGAATTTTTTTACCACACCCCCATTATAAATATTGACCACAACCCTGCCAATGAGTACTTCGGAGAAATAAACATTGTGGACTTAGTAGCTACTTCAACCTCAGAAATAATTTATGAGCTGATAGGGCAGTTCAGAAAAAAAGTCCTTGATGAATATATAGCCACTAGTTTATTGACTGGCATAATATCCAAAACAAAAAGTTTCCAAAGTACAACAGTAACCCCAAAGTCACTAGCTATTAGCAGTTTATTAATAGAGAATGGTGCCAGGCGTGATGAAATAATTAAACATCTGTATCAAACGAAGTCTATTAATACTTTGAAGCTCTGGGGGCGGACCCTGGCTAGGCTAAAAACAGACATGAATAATAGAGTTGTCTGGTCTCTGTTGAAAAAGCAGGATTTTGAAAAATCAGGCGCTCAAGAGGCTGACCTAGATGGAGTAGTTGATGAACTTATAGTAAATACCCCTAACGCCAATATCGTGGTGGTATTATATGAAAGTAAAAATAATATAAAAGCCATAGTCAGTACTGTAAAAGCAGTAGATGGCTTCGCTTTATTTAAGGAATTTAGGCCACAGGGGACAAGAAATTTTACAAAGTTTTCCCTACCCACGGATAATTTAATTGAGGCGGAGAAAAGAATCCTAGATTTAGTAAAGAGCTATTTGATTAAACAGTGACCTCTCGTCGCCTGGTTAGTTCGGGTCTATAATAGGCCTGTTTTTGTTTACCATAGTAAGCAATTTTGGTATACTTCGGGCTATGGATGATGATATACAATCCAAAAAAGAAAAGAGTGTTGACGATCTTATTAAGATGTCTCAGAGTCGCCAGAGAAAAGCACACATAAGCTCTGATGAAGTTGAAGAAAAACTGGAAAGGAAGATAAAGGAAATTGACGAGAAGAGAAAGGAAGAAGCTGCCTTACGGGAGGCGGAAAATGTTGGCCTAGCGTATATCAACCTGAAGGGTTTCCCGATTAGCCCTGAAGCTTTATTATTAATTGAGGAAGAAGTAGCTAGGGAGATTAAGGCTATATGTTTTTTAAAGACTGACACCGAGGTGCGGATGGGTGCGGTAGATCCACAGGCACAACGAGTATTGTCTTTATTTGAGGATATAAAAAAAACGACCCGTAGCGGGGGGAATATTTATAAAATTTCCGAACGAAGCCATGAATTAGCGATGAAGCTTTACGCCACGCTGCCCCGACCAAGAAAAATAATATCCGGCGTTGAAATATCCCCCGAGGACCTAAAAAAATATAAAGGTAAGATTGGTTCCTTTCGTGATTTAGACGAGCAAATACAGCAGGTTTCCACCAGCGATTTATTTACTATAATCTTGGCCGCATCTATCCAAGTGAATGCCTCGGATATTCATATTGAGGCCGAAGAAAATGATGTAAAAATTCGTTATCGCATAGATGGTGCCCTGTATGATGTGGCTAAATTAAAAAAAGAATTATGGCCCAAAGTAGTTAACCGGGTAAAGTTATTAGCTAAATTAAAAATCAATATTACCAATGTGCCCCAGGATGGCCGTTTTACGATTTATTTGGGAGATGAATATATAGACGTACGTGTGTCTACCGTCCCCAGTGCCTATGGTGAAAGCATAGTGATGCGTTTACTCATGTCCTCAGCAACCGGGCTGGAGCTGGAAGACATTGGATTGGTTGGTGCGGCTTATGATGTCATGAAAAAAGAAATGGAGCGGCCCAATGGTATGATTGTCACTACTGGCCCGACCGGTTCCGGGAAGACAACTACCTTGTATTCCGTATTAAAGAAATTGAATAAGCCAGATATTAAAATTATTACTCTAGAAAATCCGATTGAGTATCGCATAAAAGGGGTAACCCAGAGCCAGGTAGAAGCATCTGATGCGGCAGAAGGGAAGGAGGACATTCGTGCTCTACTGAAAAGCAGTAGTGGAGGCAAACGTCATTTCACCTATAGTAGTGGTTTGAGGGCGGTGTTGCGCCAAGATCCGGATATAGTCATGGTTGGTGAAATTCGTGATCAGGAAACAGCTGAGATTGCGATCCAGGCAGCCCTGACCGGGCATTTAATGCTATCTACTATGCATACTAATAGCGCAGCTGGGGCTATCCCCCGTTTATTATCCATGGAGGTAAAACCATTCCTTTTAGCCCCAGCCTTAAATGTGATTATCGGTCAGCGGTTGGTACGAAAGATTCATGGGGATTGTAAGGAGGAATACACCCCGACTCCTGAAGAGCTGGAAAGAGTACAGGGTATTTTAGAAACTATCCCGACGGAAACTCGTCAGGATATTACTAGTGCTAATATAAAATATTTAAAAGGTAAAGGGTGTGATCAATGCAGTGGGATAGGCTATAAAGGGCGGATTGGAATTTTTGAAATTTTAACTATGAATCCTGAGATCGAGAAATTAATATTGACTGGGCAGGTGTCAGAATTTCAGATACAAGAGATTGCTAAAAAGCACGGGATGCTAACCATGCTCCAAGATGGTATACTAAAAATAGCAGCAGGCGTCACCACGCCAGAGGAGGTATTTAAAGAAACAGGCTAAATAAATAATAACTAAATCATATGGGTAATAAAGAAGGGTTTTCTGGCTTTGGTGAGCCGGAGAGAGAAATAAGAAAAATGCAAGATCGGGTGAAAAAGAATGTCGATGAACCAGATTGAGGGGGTAGATCGTGCCAAGAAAGAAAGAGAGAAAGAGAGAGAATTTAGTGAAGCCTCTAAGCATGCTGGTATGGGCAAAGCTGACTTAACGAGGTCAAATCGCGCCAAGAGATAATAAAATGATTAATAAAACTCCTTGATTCAAAAGGAGTTTTATTATTAGCTTGACATGCTATGGTAGTTATGTTAATTTATATGGTCCGTTCTTTGTAAATAATGTACATCAAACATAGGAGTAGATGTGAAAACACCATCAATAGAGATGAGGATTCAAGCGTGGGATGCTAACATAGTTATTCCAAAAATTGAAGGCATAGTATACCATTGCCTTGAAGCAGCCAGCCGTCGTGGTGCCGATGTACCTGATGTAGAAAATGTTGTTAGTTTTCTAAAGTCGTGTGCGCTTTGCATGAATATGTTTTATCCAGAGCAGGGTGAGGCTGTACGGCCGCGGTTGGTGACGGATGGAGCTACCTTCATTTTTGACAACGGAATTTCCGAGTCAACTGATCACGATAATTATCCAATGCTTTGTATTTCGGGTATGAAGCTTGCTGTCTTAGCGCCTATGGAGGAGCTAGGGATTGATTTGAAACTGGGTCGTGGTACGGTCCAGTTTATTTTTCGCGGCGATCAGTTCCGCTATGGCACCGGTTTTGCCAATGTAAATTCGGCGTTTCCCAACGCTTTAACCACCGAGCTTCTGAGTTTGGCTCAAGGCTGATTCAGATGCCCAAGGCAAGTTGTTTAGACGGCTTGCCTTTTTTATTTAAGCAATTTTTGTAATTTATCCCGCTGTTCGGCTAGTTTATCTTTTTCGGAACTAACAATTGCGGGCGGGGCTTTAGCCAGAAATTTTTTATTGGACAACTTTGATTCTAATTTTTGTATATATTGTGAGACAGCGGTTATCTCCTTTTTCTTGCTATGGTTATCCTGCTTATAGTCAATAAAATATTCTAAGCCGGGTAACGAGCCGGTGGCTTTTCTTTGCTTTTGACCCTCTAATTTGTCTAGATAAGCTAGAGTTTTAACATTATTAGAATTACTGGTGATGGTATGACTGTGTTTCCCCCAAAAATAAACGGATAGTTTGGCGCGCGGGGGAATTTTGTGGACAGCCCGGAAATTTCTTATGTTGGTTACCAGATTAATTATTAGCTGAAATTGCTCACTAGTTTTTTTATTAATCAGTTTTTTATCGTCGCTTGGCCAGTCCTGTATCATAAGTAAATTTTTTTTCGCTCCCCCTTTCCACCGTGACCATATTTCCTCTGTGACAAAGGGAATAAACGGATGAGAAATCTTTAGAAAATTTTCTAGAATGTAATTTAAAATAGGTATGTTCTTTTCTACTTTAGAGATTTCCACGTACCAATCAGCAAATTCGTGCCAGAGGAATTCATATATGGCTGTGCCAGCGTCAGAAAAGCGATAGTTTTCTATATTACTAGCCACATTTTTTTTCAACTGGTTTAATCGGTTAATGATCCAATGATCGGCTGATGATTTTAAAATTAGTTTACCTTTTGATTTTGGCTGGGAGAGAATAAAGCGTGAAACATTCCATAATTTATTAATGAAATTACGATAGCCAGCAATTTTTTCTTCGTAAACACGAAAGTCTTGCCCAGCGGTGGTGCCTAATATCAAAGATAAACGTATAGCATCGGTGCCATATTTCTCTGTCATAGGGATCGGATCCACGCCGGTGCCTTTGGATTTGGACATTTTTTTGCCGTGCCGATCTAGGACGAGCCCGTGAAGGTAAACAGTTTTAAAAGGAATTTCTTTCATAAAGTACAAACTCATCATGGTCATTCTGGCTACCCAGAAAAACAGGATGTCCCAGCCAGTTTCTATAACGGAAGTGGGGTGGTATAGTTTTAGATCTTTAGTTTTTTTTGGCCAGCCTAGGGTAGAAAAGGTCCATAATCCAGAGGAAAACCATGTATCAAGGGTGTCCTCATCCTGTCGCCAGCCCTGACCTGAGGGCTTGGTTATCGAAGCCCGTACCTGATCGCCTCGATACCACACCGGAATTTGGTGCCCCCACCATAGCTGTCGGGAAATGCACCAATCCTTGATATTATTCATCCAGTGAAAATAAACCTTCTCAAATCGTTGGGGAACTATTTTTATCTGGCCCGACTTCACGGCAGCTATAGCTGGTTTGGCCAGAATTTTAGCTTTGATAAACCATTGTTTAGAAATTAATGGCTCAACGGGAGAGCCGCATCTATCACAACGGGCCAGATTATGTATATAATCAAGGGTTTTTTCCAATAGTTCCTCATCTTCTAGACGCTGAAGAATTTGATGCCTGGTTTCTTGGACGCTTTTGCCGTAGAATTCCCCAGCTTCTTTAGTCATACGCCCGTCGGGTCCGATTACATTTATGATGGGTAGTTTATGATCGGCGCCAATTTCATAATCTAGATTATCGTGAGCAGGGGTTATTTTTACAACCCCGCTACCAAAGTTCATATCTATCCTCTTGTCAGTTATGATGGGGACCTCCCTGTTTGTAAGAGGTAGCAGGATAGTTTTACCAACGTAGCGTTTATATCTTTTGTCTTGGGGATTAACAGCTACTGCTGTATCCCCCAGCATAGTCTCCGGTCTGGTGGTGGCCACTACTAAATACTTAGTGCTACCGAATAGAGGGTATTTTATATACCAAAGTTTACTGGTAGTTTGCTGGTGCTTTACTTCCAGGTCAGATAAAGCTGAGGAGCATCTAGTACACCAGTTGACGATACGATCGCCGCGATAAATCAGCCCATCTTTATACATGCGCACAAAGGCAGTTTGGACAGCAGCCGTAAAAGTTTCGTCCATAGTGAAGTGTTCTCTCGACCAGTCGCAGGAAGCCCCTAGTTGTCTAATCTGCCCGGTAATGCGGGTGCCATACTTTTTTTTCCAGGCCCAAGCTTGTTTGAGGAAAGCGGCACGGCCAAGTTTATGTCGGTCTAAGCCTGATTTGGCGATTAATTTCTCTACCATTATTTGGGTGGATATTCCCGCATGGTCAGTACCTGGTAAATACAGGGTTTTTTTGCCTTGCATGCGATGGTAGCGGATCAGGATGTCTTCTATGGTCAGGGCGGTAGCATGGCCTAAATGTAATTCTCCGGTAACATTTGGAGGCGGCATGGCCATACTGAATGTTTGTTTTCTGGGGCCTGGTAGATTATCGGGATTAAAATATCCTGATTTTTCCCAAATTTGGTAAATCCTGGATTCAATTTTTTTTGGCAGATAAGTTTTTTCTAATTCTTTATTCATAAGCTCTTCATTGTATATTATATCAAGTATTTAGACCAGCTCCCAGTTGGGGTCAGCTTCGAGCTGATGCCAGTCGCTATAGTCTTTCTTGATAGCGTGGAAAAAGCCAGCCATGGCTATCATGCTGGCATTATCCGTACATAGATCCAGGGGTGGGCTTATATATTTCGTTAATTCAAGTTCATTATTGACAGCTGAGGCCAGCTGCTGCCGCAAGGGATCATTAGCCGCCACGCCGCCAGCTAATATTATAGTTTTCACGTTTAGTTTTTTAGCGGCCCTAATTGTTTTTTTTACCAACACGTCGATAACGGCCTGCTGAAAACTCGCGCAGATATCAGCCAGGGGAAGTTTTTTTTCTGAGAATTCTTTTTTTACTAAATAAAGTACTGCTGTTTTTAGGCCAGAAAAACTAAAGTCATAATTTTTTTGATATAGCATGGGCCGGGGGAAATTGAAGCGGTTAGCGTTGCCTTGCTTGGCCAGTTTTTGGATAAGCGGACCCCCCGGATATTTGAGACCTATGAGTTTGGCGACTTTGTCAAAGGCTTCCCCGGCCGCATCGTCTCTAGTTTGGCCGACTAATTTATATTGCCCGTGGTTTTTCATGAGGATTAGCTCGGTATGCCCTCCCGAGACAATGAGGCAGAGAGCGGGTAATGAAATTTTATGGCGGCCTAACCAATTAGCGTATATGTGTCCTTCCATATGGTTGACTCCAATAATTTTTTTCCTCCAGGCGAAAGCTAACACCTTGGCTGTTTGAACCCCCACCCTTAAAGAGGTTACCAGACCCGGACCTCTGGTCACAGCGATGACGTCAATTTTATCAGATGATATTTTGGCTTGGCGTAAGGCGGAATCTAGCGTCGGAATAATATTTATGACATGTCGGCGGGCGGCCACTTCCGGCACTACTCCGCCATATTTGCGGTGCGTCATTATTTGAGAGGAGACGATGTGGGATAATATAGTAAGCTTATTTTTTGTCCCACGGATGAGGCTAACTGCAGTATCATCGCATGATGTTTCAATGCCAAGAATTATCATTGTTAATTTTTAGGTAAATAATTATTTAATATTTTATTCATTTCCTGGGCTGCATTTTGGTTCACCGATTCAGCTAGGGGCAGGCTGTAGTTTTCGGCTTCCTGAAGCCACCTAGGGATTTTCTTTTGAAAAGGATGATCATCTGGTAGATATATCCAAGACCGCATGTTATCCAGCAGATCAGCTGTTTTTATTAACCTTATCCTCCCATCACTATTTAGTATTTTTTGGTAGTTGGCTGGTTTAGTAGTAAGTTTATCTGCCTCGGTTTCATTATTAGCTCTGGGTCGGGTAACCCCGACAACTAATTTTAGCACATCATCACCAAATAATTTTTTTATCTCTTTCTCGGTAATAGAGGTATCTTCTAATGAGTCGTGTAAAATTGTGGCTATAATAATATTTATGTCATTAACTCCTTCTTGGATTAACCAAAGCGCTGCCCGGACACAATGAATGACGTATTTTGCTTTGGTAACTCCGCCATCATCCCTTTTTTGATCCCTTATTTGGCCGGTATGGTAGTGTTCAGCAACCTCCATTGCCTTTTTTATATTGTCTTGTTGGCCTTTTGAAAATAGTTTAATTTTGTTTAGTAATCCCTGTTTATTTTTTTCATATGATAGAAAGTTGTTCATAATTGTATTATAGATTGACAATTACTTTTTGGCTAACCTATAAAATAGTCAAAACGGCCCGAGGTTTTGGTGAAGTGTTTTGATAGCATGAGTTATAAATTAAATTAATAATATGTTATAGTTGTATTATCTTACTAAGAATTAGGGCTAATCCGTAAAGTGATAAAAATATGATCAAGCGTCTGGCACCAGTATTATTAATACCATTTTTTGTTTTACTATTCTCACCCTTGTCAGCGGATGCGGCTAGCCGATCATTTAATATTACAGCTAAGCAGTGGTCATTTACTCCCAGCACTATTACGGTCACGGAAGGAGACGTGGTAACGCTTAATGTGACCAGTGTAGACGTAAGTCATGGGTTAGCGATTAGTCAGTTTGGGGTAAATATACCCCTATCGCCAGGAGTAACTGCCAGTGCAACCTTCACCGCGAATAAGGCAGGCACCTACTCTTTTTTCTGTAATGTGGCTTGTGGTCAAGGCCATGGCGGCATGAGAGGAACTTTGACTGTTCAAGCTGCGCCTGTAGTAACAAACACTAACTCCTCGACTAACACCAATACTTCAACAACCACTAATACTAACACTGGTACAACCAACACCAACACCACTAGCGTCAACACCAGTCAATCGGCCACGACAAATACTAGTACGACAACAACTGAGACTAGTACCCCTGCTGTCACTGATCCAGTAGCTGAAGCAGAGGCCGTTAATGAGCTAGAGCTAAGTCAGGATGAACCCCGGACAGTTAATGGTTCCACTAATCAATCGGCTTCAACTGATGTCAGCACAGATATAAATAAAAAAACTACCTTGCCAAATGCTAATAACCAGCTCAATGTAGCAGTGGCGGATGCAAGTACCGACGAGCCAAATGGTAGTTCCTCCGCCTTAGGTATCGGATTAATAGTTGTCGGGGTAGTTGTGTTTGGTGGTGTAATATTTTTTGGGGCCAAAAAAAAGTCTAATAATTAAAGCCCCCTGATATATTTAAAGCCGGGAGTTTTATTTTTTGGTAGCGCCTACGGGATTTTCGTCCTGGGCAGCGTTGGCGTGCCACCGGCACCCCATCGACGTTCGACTGCCCGTTCGACTTCACTCAGGGTTGTCTCACTTCTGCCCGTTCAAATCCTTACCTGTTAGGGCTAGGCTGATAAAAAAACCTCGTGTTAAATATGGTAGCGCCTACGGGATTTGAACCCGTGTTACCACATTGAAAGCGTGGTGTCCTGGACCAGGCTAGACGAAGGCGCCATAGGTTATGGTTAATTAAGTTGTTTTAATTGCTGGCGAAGTATCCCTGATTTTTTAATCTGAAATTCTCTTTTAAGTGCGCCTTTTTTATTTAAAAACTTTTCTATTTTAATTAATTTATAAGGTATATAGGCTTTTGTAGAACTAACATTTCCATTGTTATGTTCTAAAATTCTACGATTAACGTCATTAGTGCTTCCAATATATAAACGGTTATTCATTACACTTTTTAGAATATACACGTAATACATAGTTGTTTCGTAAATTAAGCTTCCGGCGTAGCCGGATCAGGCTCTGCCTGAAGACGAAGGCGCCATGTTGAACTGTATAGAAAAAATTGTAAGTATCAGCAATAGTAACGTAAAAAAAGTTTCTCGTCAATTATTACTGGTTGTCAAGTAAAACATTTTATACTATAATATAAGAAAATACGGTAATTACTGACGGTAATAAAATATGGTTACTAATACCAAAGAAAAAAAATCTAGTGATGAATATAAATATGATTTTGCTAATGATGTTGGGCCATCAGGCAATGGCACGATAACCGAGGCCAAAACCAATAATAAGGATTGGCTTGATGAAGAGGATTTTTCTGGACAGCTGGCCGTCGATGTTTATCAGTCTAAGGATGATATAATTATCAAATCTACCATCGCTGGAGTGAAACCTGAAGAAATAGATATCTCCATAAATAATGATATGATCACTATCCGTGGCAAAAGGGAAAAAGAGCACGAGGTAGAAGAGGGCGACTATTTTTATCGAGAATGCTATTGGGGGGGATTCTCCCGGTCTATTATATTACCCTGCGAAGTAAAAATAGATAAAATTAACGCTACTATAAAAAATGGCGTCTTAACTATTACCTTGCCCAAAGCGACCAAGGTCAACAAGGTGACTGTAGTTAAGGTCCAAGAGGAATAAGCATCATGTCTAGCGCGGGGCAAGTCTATCAGCTCAAAGCGAAGGTAATAAAATTTGAAGGCACCTTAGCCATTCTAGAATCGGATGACGGCCAGATAATCAGATGGCCTATTAAAGAGCTGCCTGGGGATATTCATGAAGGCTCTACAGTAAGACTCATTGCTTCTACAGCCAAGTCAGAAAAGGCCGCTCGTGAACAACTGGCGCGAGATGTATTAAATACTATATTAGCTGGCTGAGTAATATAATTAATTTTTTATACTTTCGGAAGAATTTTTCTGATATTTTTTAAGTGCCCATCATTTTTTTATGAGACATAATAAAAAACAAAAGAGAAAAAGTACGAAGGGAGCATCCCAGCCGAGTGGTCAGCGAGGTGTTCTGATTACCCTGGCCAGCTTGCTATTCGTGGGCGCCGCTACAATTATTTTTGTGTTTTCCTTTAATGCCCGCTATGCTAATAAAATTTTCCCCGGTACTAGCATTGGTAATATCGATCTAAGCGGCATGACCTATGAGCAAGCTAAGGATATTTTGGTAGAGGCGACTAATGCCCTAGCGGATCGAGATATTACTATTAGCTTTAATAATAAAATTTATGCTATACAGTCAATCGTTGGCGACCAGGCAAATTCTGAGTTAGCCTTACCTATCATATTCTATGATGTTGACGCTACCATTGATCAATTACTTGCTGATAGCCTGCAGCAAAGCGAGATGGAGCATATTTTTAATTGGGTAACAGGCTGGCAAGTAAAACCAGTCTTGGTGGTAGAATCTACGGTCCTTATTGAATCTCTCCAAGAAGAACTAGGGCAGTATGAAACGCCAGCTATTGATGCGGCTATCGTCATTGATGATGAGGGAAATATTACTACTTCCCCAGAAGCGAGTGGCACAGCCTTTGACTACGACGCGGCCGTCAATCAATTAGTAGATATATTAACAAAATTGGAGGACGGCCCCGTCTTTATGGCTTTAAATAAAGATGTGCCGGATATTACCCAGTCATCTGCCGAGGCTGCCCTGGCTACCGCTAATCAAGTATTGGCGGCAGCTCCGTTTAGCCTCGTCTACGAGGACAAATCCTGGCCCATAACTTACGATCAGGTTCAGGAGTGGCTAGAATTACGAAAAGTAGATAGTCTGGTTACGGTAGGTCTAAATAGCGAAATGTTCTACCAATATTTAGAGGACATCGCTGCGGAAATTGATGTCGAGGTGAAAGAAGCAAAATTCTCCATAGCTGATGGTAGAGTTAGCGAATTTCAACTACCCCAGCAAGGGTTGGCCTTGCAGATATTCTCAACTGCCCAGCAAGTAGATCAAAAAATCGTCCAAGTCGGTGTTAAAGCCATTGATTTAATAGTGGCTGAAGTAGAGCCGGAGTCAGTGGATGGGGAGGTTAATGATTTAGGTATTAAGGAACTGCTGGGTGAGGGCCGCTCAAATTTTACTGGTAGTCCAGCAAACCGTCGTCATAATATAGCGATTGGTGCAGCTGCTCTTAATGGGCTATTAATTGCCCCGGGAGAGGAATTTTCATTAATTGGGGCGTTGGGTGAAATTGATGCTTCTTCTGGTTACCGGCAGGAGCTAGTCATCAAAGGGAATAAAACAATCCCAGAGTATGGTGGGGGTTTATGCCAGGTTAGCACCACTACCTTTCGTGCGGTATTAGATGCGGGATTGGATGTCACGGCCCGTCGCAATCATTCTTATCGAGTGGCTTATTATGAGCCGGTTGGGACTGATGCCACCATTTATGACCCAGCACCTGATTTTAAATTTATTAATGATACTGAAAACCATGTATTACTTACCACTGAAATTGACGGCGATGATTTAGTATTTAGATTCTATGGAACGGCTGATGGTCGCCAGGTAGAGCAAACTAAACCTCGTGTTTTTAATATTGTGAAACCCCCCCCAGCTAAACTGATTGAAACTACAGATTTAGCCCCGGGGGTGAAAAAATGTACGGAGCGTGCTCACGATGGTGTGGATACTGTTTTTACCAGGACTATTACGTACGCCGATGGAACCACCAATCTGGATGAGTTTCGTAGCCATTACGTACCGTGGCAGGAAGTTTGTTTGATTGGGGTTGAAGAGATCAACCCAGATGTAGAAGCGATTGGCGGGGCACAATAATTTTGGCACAAAAAAGAAAACCCCCAGTCACATGATTGTGAAGGGGGTTTTATTGTGGTAGGTACATTGTTTTTCCAATCCTATGGAAAAGGTCGTCGCTATAGACAACGTGCCATGTGCGTAACCTTTAGTGTTAAAGGTTAGTAGGAGAGTACTAGCCCAAAGAAATTGAGCTAATAAAGTCGCCCGTGGAATATAGGAAAGTAACAGCCCAGTCTTGTAGCGTTACCGCTATGGCTGTTGCTGGTTTACTGGAGAAGGCGTGATTCCAGTAGGAGCCAGAAACGGTGGCCAGCCCTGCAATTAACATCAAGCAGGCATTTGCCCGAAGAATAGGAGTGCCACCCCTCTTTTTAAGCACTGCCAGGATAACTAGCCCTAAGGTAATAACGATTCCCAGCGGACCAAATCCAGTTATTATCATCTTAGAATATTCGGCTCCACCCAGTGACATGATATCCTTGGCAAAGTCTAGGTGCATTTCACCCACTGAGAAAGATAGTAATGTGAAAAGAACGGCCATTACCGAGCCCCACATTATCCAGCCTCTTTGCTTGGCTTTGTGGTAGATAATCAACGACAATAACATCACGACGATGTAGGTGCCATTGTGTAGACCATTCATGAGAGGATCCATATTACGAACCTCCGTTTTTTTGAGTGTTTCCACCCAGTCTGATGTTGGCGTTGTTCTTGTGGTACTTGGCGTAGGCTAGCAGTCCCACGAATACAACGAGTACGAGATAAGGAATCCAGGCTCCCATAAAAATCTCCTTTGGTTAGAGTTATATTTTTGTTTCAATTGTTCTGAGTCGGCGTTCTCCTACCTGAACTGCGAAATATGCAGAACAGCCAAAAGTAGGTAAAGGCAATGGCTAATAGTCCTAGCAGACTTTGCCACCAGTGTTCGATGACCCAATCCAACATAAATCCTCCTTGATTGAGTATTGTATTTTCAACGTGCTCTAGCTTGTTTACAAAATAATAGCCAGAATTTAAGGTTCACTTTATGATAATACGCCTAACGATCTGCAGTCAAGAAGATTGTTTATAGGAAGAATCAGAGAAAAACCCCGAGAATCCTATAAACAACCCCCATGCTTGTCGTGACTGCAGGTCGTTGGGCGCAGCTTTAGCATTGCTAATTAGCAAGTGAAGTGTAAATTCTGGCCGCTATTGTAGTTTATTTCCTCCCCCCCAAAATAAACTAACTAAAGGGGAGAAAACTTTTTATATTAAAGAACTGACAAGATTAGCATGCGTGGAGGAACTTGTCAAGGGGTAAATAAAATGTTATTATGTCGTTACGATTAATAATTAAAAACTAAAAAAATTAAATATGATGACTATCAAACAAATTTACGAGCTGGCTATAAAACTTGGTACTCAAAATGATTTACGTGGCGTAGCTGCAGTCAGAAGGAAGCTAAAAAGAGAAAATGAGAAGTACGAAAAACTTTCAGCTGAGGAGAAAAAAACATATGATAAAGAAAATTTGACCAATCCGTACTCTGATACCAGGTATTTCGCTAAAGATCCTGACCAGCAGATAAAAAGGTTGTTAGTTGGTATTGATTTAGATACTGAGGAGGTATTATTAGCCAAGGAATTAACAGACGGCGGTAAGCCAATTGATTTAGTCATGTCTCATCACCCGATTGGCATTGCCCTGGCCGGACTGCATGAGGTTATGCATTTGCAGGCTGAGGTTATGGCTTTGCATGGTGTGCCAATCAATATAGCTGAATCCTTGATGCAGATTAGGGTGAGTGAAGTCTCACGTTCAATTGATCCGTATAATCATCAGCGAGTTATAGACTCGGCTAATCTTTTGGGGTTTCCTCTAATGTGCGTACATACAGCTTCAGACAATATGGTGGCTACTTTTCTCAAGAATTTAATTGATCGTCATCAAAAGAATATTGAGACCGTGGGAGATATTATGAAACTCTTTGATGATATCCCCGAGTATCAAATTGCAACTAAATTGAAATCTGGCCCGGTGTTGTACGCTGGTAGTGAAGATCGGTACGCAGGCAAAATAGCGGTTACCGAAGTAACTGGTGGTACCGAGGGGTCAAAAGAAATGTATGGCCGTTTAGCCCAAGCTGGGATTGGGACAATAATTGGCATGCACATGAAGGAGGATCATAAGAAGGAGGCGGAAAAACATCACATCAATGTTATCGTGGTCGGGCATATGTCCTCGGATTCATTGGGCATGAACCTCTTTTTAGATGAGCTAGAGAAAAAAGGGATTGAAATTATCCCTTGTTCTGGACTGATCCGAGTATCTAGAATTAAAAAGTCTAAAAAGATTACTACTAAGAGAAAAAATAGGCGTAAATAAATTTTTTTCATGGCTGATACCAGCAATAGGGTTGTGGCCCAGAGTGAAAAACCAGATGATCAAATATTTGATCTTACTTTGCGTCCAAAGAATTTAAAAGATTTTATTGGCCAAGATACTATAAAAAGTAATTTGAAAATATTCATGGCGGCGGCCAAGAAACGGAATGAATCTTTAGAACACGTACTTTTACATGGTCCGCCCGGCATAGGTAAAACTACGCTAGCTCATATTATCGCTTCCGAAAATGGGTCAAATATCCGAGTTACCTCTGGCCCGGCCATTGAGAAAGCCGGAGACCTGGGAGCCATCATTACTAATTTAGATGATGGGGACATTTTATTTATAGATGAAATCCACCGACTCAATCGATTAATCGAGGAGGTTCTTTATCCGGCCATGGAAGAATACGCTCTGGACATTGTAGTGGGCAAGGGGCCTTCCGCTAAAACATTACGTTTAGATTTGCCAAAATTTACTTTGGTAGGAGCTACGACACGGGTTAACCTTATTTCTTCACCACTGCGCGATCGTTTTGGTAATGTTTATCGATTGGATTTTTATAAGGATGAGGACATAAAGAAAATATTAAAACGCTCCTCTGAAATTCTGGGCATCCCGGTTGATAATGAGGCTCTGGGAGAAATTGCTAAGCGCTCCAGAAAAACGCCGAGGATTGCCAATCGATTATTAAAGAGAGTTCGAGATTATGCCCAAGTTGAAAGCAACGGAGAAGTTACGGGCCAGATTGCCATTGAGGCATTAAAAAAATTGGAAATTGATAAGTTTGGTCTAGATAATATAGATCGGGCAATCTTAATCATTATCATCGATAAATTCAATGGCGGTCCGGTTGGTTTAAACACTATTGCCGCTGCCATATCCGAGGAGCAATCGACTGTCGAGGAAGTCCATGAGCCTTATTTAATGCAGGTGGGGTTTTTAGCTCGCACCGCTAGGGGTCGGGTAGTCACCGAGTCTGCCTATGAGCATTTAGGCAAAGATTTTCCCCAGAATTTGCAGGATAAGCTGGTCTAAAAAAATCGTGGTGGTGTAATTATGGGCAACGATTATTTATGATGGATTGAATTTTATGGGGTGGGTCCAAAAGTGGCTATTTTATCCATTTCCGCAATGACAATATAGCGCTTCAAGGCAGTGCCAACTGGCCACGACGTTTGCAGGGTCAGCAACAGGCTCTGCTGTTCGTTTTGATCAAGGACGGATACTTCTTTGGGCCCGACAATTTTTGTTTCTACAACTCGGTATATAAATAATTCACCATCGTGGTTAGTAATGCGGATGGGGGTACCTAGGGGAATATCTATTAATGATTTGAATATTTCTTTATAATTTCCCGACTTCCAAAAATAGTCCGAGGAGTGCCCAAATATGTATGGATTGCCAAATTGTCCTGGTAAGGCTGTGCCGGGGTAGTGAACCACGCCACTGGCCAGGGCCTCCTGAAAAATAGTCTCATCTACCTCCTCTATGTAAATAATGGGTGTATTAATGTCTCGGTCAGGTATGCTTAATTGGTCGGCCTCTCCTCGTTCCAGAGTTGGTTGGGTAATAATTTCTCTGGCGGCACTAGTTGGCAGTCGATTGATTTCCTGGTTACTGATTTGGATCACGTCAGAGCTGTTTTGCCAATTACTAAAAAATAAATAGCCTATGGTAATGACTGCTAAAGTGCCAACCAAAAAAATTATTTTTTGTCGAGTAAGAAAATTATTCTTTTTTTCTAATTTTTCTTGTGGCATAATGCGATCATTGTAGCAATCTATTATTTTATTTTCAATAGACTTTCGTAATACTAGTTTTAAATATCAGGTCATAGTATACTGGAGTAAGGCCTATGTCAATTTCACCTTTTATTTTTCTAATGGTATATGCGGTAGCTGCGCTGATATTTGTAGTTCTGGCAAGCATGAATTTTTATCACGTTATACGATTTGGTCACCTGAGAGCGCCCAGCATTATTGTCTCGCTTATTTTTTTGGTATTAACCGTGACCATAGTGCTGACTACCTTTGGGCAATTAAGCAGTGTCATTTGGGATGAAAATATACCTCTAAATATAATTATAAATTTACCATTTACCGCTGATGTCGATGACGGATTTTAAAAATTTTTATTTTCCAGGCAAGCCTGTCAATGAAGATGTCGTTATGGTGCTACGCAGGCATAAAATGGCCTTAGCCAATAAGTTATTTATTTTTGTACTTGGTGGGTTGGCTCCGATAGTTGTTTATACTCTGGTAGTCACTTACACTGTATTATTAGATGATGATACCAGTTTAATTTTTATAATAATAGTATTATTGGCGGGGATTTACTATTTATATATCATATTATTTATGTATCATGCCTGGGTGGATTATTATTTAGATATTTGGATTATCACTGAGGAGCGTATCATTGCCACTGAACAAAAAGGCTTGTTTAATCGAGAGGTATCAGAGCTTCGACTGAGTAGAATTCAAGACGTTAGCTGTGTGGTGAAAGGATTTTTTCCAACCATATTTAAATATGGCTCTATCCATGTACAGACCGCTTCCGAATCAGATAGGTTTAATTTTGGAGAAGTGCCAAATGCCGTAGAAGTATCCAGAAAAATTTTAGCGCTACATGAAAAGCTGGTTAATAAAAATATGGGCAGCACCAAGCAGCATACCAGAACAGAGTAGTATATTATTTAAAAAAAAGTTATTACCTAGATTCCTGGTTTGTCCGGTTCGTATTTGGGGTAATCCCTTTCTTATTTAGTTTGGATAAAAAAATAGAGCCCCTGAAGCCAATTATTACAACAGCAAAAACTGAAATAAGCAGTGAAACAGGTGGTAAGGAGTCTAGTGGCACTTGCCACCACTCTGCCCAAATACTATGGTCAACTATAGCCGCACGGGCAACTAGCATGGCATAGGCTAGATATCCGATGCGCAGACCATAGCGCCAATTAGCCGCGCCCATGGCCTGAATAGCCCAGGTTCGGGAAATCATAGCCATAAAAACGAAAATAATCATGGACCCGATACCAAATAACACGTCCATAGTCCCCAGATTGTCGGCGAGATTATAGAAGTACCTATCTGGGTTTATGAAGATTAGCATGATGGCATAGAGTAAAGCTAGCCAAAAGCCGGTCAAGCCTAAATATTTTCTATAGGCTACCTTACTATCCAGAAAATCCCACCAATAGCCAATGCCACTCATAGCAAATGATAGGCCCAGCATTATGGTGGCGGTGCCACTAACGGCTTGGCTGGTAGCCAATAAACTTAAACCACCATAAAATTTAAAGGTGTAGCCAAAGAAAATTATAAAAAAAACTGTGGCAATTATTAACGAGGCGCGCCACATTTTAAATTTTATTGTTGAAGGTAGCGACATATATTCAGCTAATCGAATAATGTTTTTATCCGACTAGCCTGAGCAGCAAAAGCAGCCCAGTAGTTTTTTTGGCGTTTCAATTGCAGCTCCTGGGCAATTTTTTCCCAGTCCTGAGCCGAAATACGCACCTCTTTAAATTTTTCCGGGTCCAGATTTTTCATATACGAAGCATGCTTAGTAAATTTTCCGCTAATATCATGCTGTCGGAAATCATCTAGCTTGCCCATCATCCCCTGCCAGGCCTGATCCTCTATCTGCATTTTGGCAAATCGGTCGGGGTCAATAGTTTTCATGTGGTGGGCGTGTGCGGCAAATAGGACCCAATTGCTTTGGGTAATTGTTTTTTTTAGTATTTTTATTAATTCTTCCCAGTGGTTGTCTGCTATTTCGATACGGTTGGCGCGTTCAGGGTCAATTAGTTTCATCCGTGCCAGCCGAGCCGCAAAAGCATCCCAGTTTTCTTGGCGGCGGTAGTTTTCTAATTGTCGCAACATCCCTAGCCATTCATTGTCAGTGAGAAGTACTTCCCTGAATTGTTCCGGGTCAATGACCGCCATCCGACCAGCATGCCAAGTGTAGTCGCGCCAAAATTTACCGGTGGCGTAGTTGTGTAATTCTTCTTTCATGTTATTCCAATCTGATTCAGTAATGTCTATGTTGGGGCCAATAATTGTCATTTTCAATAGTAAATGGTAAAAAGTTCGTTTGGTACTTTAGTATTATAGCAAATTAACACGTCATAGTGTACGTGTGTCGTGGGTACATGATAGTGTTTGTTTTAGTATATTTTTTTTACTGAAGTGCCCGTGTAGTAGTGCTGTAAAATCCAGTCAAACGTTTTATTTTCTTCAATAGCGTAGCCTCGGGCGCCATTGGCTGACATACCCACCATGTGGTTGCCGACTAAAGTATCCCAGTTGGATATTATTCCATAGGGATCGTCAACCGAAACAAGCCAAGGATATCCGCTACCGGCCCAGACTTCTGACCAATTTCTAGTCCGTCCGTCCGTCCCGGATGAATAAGCGGTGATAGCTATGCCTTGCGTGTTAATTTGTGTAATAGCGTCGGGGTGTGTCACTACCATGCCGGCTGTTGCCTGCACAGCGGCTACGGGGTCAGTCGAGCGCTGTTCAAATCCATAGCCTAAGTAGATTTGGTCAGTAGATGCATTTAGATCAAAGTATTCAGTAGGGTGTTTGCCTCCGCGCACCGTGTGCCAAAGGGCATATGATCGGGCGGAGGTTAGGAGGGCTTTGAGATATTCGGTCGGCTGACCATTAGAGACCTCACCGAGCCCTAATAAATATGATTCCAGCGGCAACTCGTTAATAATCCACATTTTATCAGTGGCATCAGAATATCGAATTTCAATTTTCCCCCGGAACTTATTATCGTTGAGAGAGGTATTCCAAGATGGCCTCTTGGCAAAACTGTTAATTTCTACAATAGTATCATTTGAATCAGGAACGATCCGCCAGTAAGCATTGGTTGAGTATTTAATGGTGGCAGGTTGATTAGTAGTGTATTGAGTTACTACCCCTGAATTAATATCGGTTATCGTCATTGGGCCATCGGCAGTTAATTGAACAGCATCTGTAGTATTATATAGACCTACTCTAATATCAGGATCATTGACAAAGGAGTAGCTGGCTGGCTCAACGGGAGGGTCGCCAACTTTAAATTTAATTGTTATATTTCCCCCGTTAATGAAAGTTAAATTTTCAGCAACTAAAGAAAATTTTTCAGTATAGTAGCCCGGGATGGTGGGGGCTTGTAAGGCAAATTTAAATCGTCCTGTTTCTCCGGGGTATATCCTGTTTTGTAGTAGCCTAGTTGGGCGGTAGTAATATTCATTCCAAAAGTTATGCTGAAAAGAGCTCACCCGGCCAGTGGGGTTATTGACATTGATGGCTACGAAATTATTACCGTCATTATACCAGTTTTTCAGGCCGATATTCTTGAAGTCAACCCAAAATGTCAGGGCTTGATCTGGTTCCAGCTCTAACACGTTGCCATGACTTCTTTTGACTATTTGAGCACTGTATTCTGGTGCCCGTATTACTGCCTCTCCAACGCCAATCAGTATCTCGAAGTAGCCGCCGTCGATCCACGTCAAATTTTCCGCTACCAGGTTAAAGGCCTCACTATAAATACCAGTTTGAGTAGGGGCTTGTAAGGCAAATTTGAATCGTCCTGTTTCTCCGGGAGCAACCGAATTTTGTAAAAGTTTTCCCGGACGATATATCTGTGGCCAAAAATCATGCTGAAAAGAGCTCACCCGGCCGGTGGGCTCAGCGACATTAATCGCGATAAAATTATCATTATCGTTGTACCAGGTTGCTTGCCCGGTATTTAAAAAATCAACCCAGACAGTTACGGCTTGGCCTGGGTTCAGATTTAGAATCGCATTACTGCGGTTTATTTCACGTGCTTGATAGGCTTGGCTATCGGTGGGTGGTTGGAAGGTGATGCCAAGGACCCGAGGGTCTCTAGGCGTTTCTAAAGATGTAATTCCATAGTCACCTACATACCCTGAACTTATTATTTCCGTGACGCTGCGTTGAGTGGTAGCCGCGGTGGCTGTGGGGATAGGTCCCCTGTCATTCAGTAGGCTTTCTATATATGATGGTGCAAAGGGGAGAAGAAACAACACCATGATCACCGCAAATAGCGCTGTTGAGTTTTTTTTGTACATATTTATTGATGGTTTTTATTTTTGTTTTACGCGCTGGCCTTGAAAAACCAGAGCATGTAAAAGAGCTTCAACTCCCAATAGCTGGCATGATGGCCGTATTTTTAGGCGCCTACATTTATGGGCAGTCAACTTGAGTGTCTATGAGTGTCTAACTGTAAGCTTGACTATTTGTTTTGTTTTTTACCTAGTAAAGCATCAGGTGACTAGTGAACTCCGATAATTATCTTGGGAGTTTTATTTTTTATTTTTGTTTCACTCAAGCTCTTTCATTAGTAATATTAGCACATTTTTCTTGAATTGTCAACGTGGTAGTAAAATGATAGGATGAGTTTAACCAGATGAGATTTTTTTATGTAGTACACCCCCTAATGTTTGTACAATCTTTTTGGTCAGTTTCACCTTATGAAATTAAAAATAAATCGTTGGTAGTCTGATGTCCTATACGAGAAAGATAGCCCACAATTCCATTATCCAAATTATTGGTAAAAGTATCAGTACTGTTATTGGCGTGGTGGTCATTGGGATGCTGACTCGTTATTTAGGAACCAGCGGATTTGGTCAGTACATTACCATTATGGCTTTCCTGCAGTTTTTTGGGGTGTTGGTTGATATGGGTTTATATATAATTTTAGTAAAGAAAATTTCTGAACCGGGAGTTGATCAGGATTTAATAGTTAGTAATATTTTTACTTTGCGCCTGGTGTCGGCGGTAATATTTTTAGGACTAGCGCCTTTAGTGGTATTATTTTTCCCCTATCCTGATGTTGTCAAATGGGGAGTTCTTATAACCTCATTGTCGTTTTTGGGCATCACCCTGAACCAGGTCATGGCCGGCGTTTTCCAAAAACATCTGCGTATGGATAAAGTGGTCATCGCCGAGGTAGTGGGCCGGATATTACTTGTAGTTGGTACCTATCTGGTGATCGACGCTGATCTGGGTTTACTCTGGGTAATGGTTATGGTAGGTGTAGGTAGCCTGGTCAATTTTTTCATTACTTTTTTATTCAGCCGGCGGTTTGTACGTATCCGACTTAAGTTTGATATGGCCATCTGGCGGCAGGTTATCCAGGAATCGTGGCCGATTGCTGTATCGATCTCTTTTAATTTAGTATATTTTAAGGCGGACATTATTATATTATCCCTGTTTCATAGCGAGTCAGTAGTTGGTATTTATGGCGCTTCTTATAAAGTGCTGGAAGTGTTGACCACTTTTCCAGCTATGTTTGCCGGGTTGGTATTACCATTATTAGCTACGGCCTGGATAGCGACTGACCTAGAAAGATTTAAACGCGTTTTGAGAAAGGCTTTTGATGCCATGGTCATGCTAGCCGTCCCCTTGGTGGTGGGTACGTTATTTTTAGCTCAGCCTATTATGGATTTGATTGCCCCGGATTTTGTCGATTCGGCGGCTATCCTGCGCATCCTAATATTTGCTACTGCCACAATATTTATTGGTAATCTTTTTGGTAATACCGTGGTAGCTATTAATAAGCAAAAGACAATGATGTGGCTTTATTTGATAGTGGCTATTATTTCGTTAATCGGTTATCTTATATTAGTGCCGAAATATTCGTATTTTGGCGCAGCCGGTATGACAGTCGCTTCTGAACTTATGGTGACTATGGCCGCTATGACAATCGTGGGCATGGCGACAAAGGTATGGCCATCATTGAAGTTGCTGTTTAAATCGTTGCTGGCCAGCGGAGTCATGGCCATTGTTTTATTTTTATTGACTGGATATAATATTTTTATTTTAATGCTAGGCGGAGGGGTAACATATCTAGTAGCACTATTTCTGTTTAAAGGTTTTAGTAAGGAAATGATCCGGGAGGTATTTCGGTTAAACTAAGGCTATGCAAAATATTTTGATTTTAAAATTTCCTCATTCATCACTTTTCGGGGGCGGTGAGAGACACACTTTGTTGCTCGTCGAAGCGTTGCAAAAGAAAGACTTTAAGTTTTTCTTAGCTACCTCCTGTCAGGTCTTGCTTAAAGAGTTTTCTTCGAGGAAGTGGTTGGTTCAAAGATGGTGGGCTGGTCCCGAACCAGTTTCCAAGATGGGATTATTATTATGGCCATTTACCTTAATCCCCGCCTGTTTAGGCATGATTTATCTATTGATTTATTATCGCTGGTTCAAAAAAGTTCGTATTTTATATTGTTTATCATTAACAGAAAAAATATTAGCAACCTTGCCGGCTAGGATCATAGGACTGAAGGTTATCTGGGTGGAGCACGTTACTTTTGAACGATGGTTAACAAAAAACCCCCTTAAATATTTATATAGATACTTGGCTAGCTTAGTAACGATTGTGGCTATTTCCCGAGTAATTAAACAACAGCTAATTGATGATATACGGATCAAACAAAAGGGCATAACAGTAATATATATAGGCATTGATCTTTCCAGATTTAAAATGAAAGAATATCGCTGGCAGGACTCGGCCAGATATAATGTCGGTTGTGTGGCCAGGATTGAGCCAGAGAAAGGGATTGAATTTTTATTGCAGGCGGTAAAATTGGTAAAAGAATTCATCCCATTTATGCGGCTAATAATCGTGGGCGAGGGACGAGAGCGTCGTCGACTGGAATGGCTATCTGAGAGATTAGACTTGAAGGAAATTATCCAGTGGGTAGGATATCAGAAAGAAGTAGAAAAATGGTATAGTTACTTTGATGTTTATGTACTCCCCTCGGTTAAGCGGGAGTCATTTGGCATTACTTTGGTAGAGGCTATGGCCAGTGGCATCCCCGTTATTGCTTCGCGTATTGGTGGCACTGTCGAAGTTATTGATCACAAAAAGACCGGTTTATTAGCTGAGCCGGGCAGTAGTCGCGACTTGGCCGATCAATTATTATATCTTTTCAATAATAGAGGAGAGATAGGGGCCATGGCTAAGCGTGCCCGGGCCAAGGTAGAAAAGGAATTTAGTTTGGAGCGTATGTCCCGAGATTTTTATTTATTATTACGTAAGTAGTAATGCCATCATTGCCATCTGATATTTTATCTCCCCGTAAATATCGCCTGCTAATAGGTAGTCTGGTGGTATTCATGATGGCTGTTAGTTTCATTAACGTATCTTTACCATGGTACTTAGCCGCAGCGGGCCTAATATTTGCCGTCGCTTTGGTATTCGTGTTACGCGACCCGATACTAGGCATATTTTTGATAGCATTCTTTTTGCCCTTTGAGCGTTTAGGCGCCTATGAGTTCAGTGATATCACTATCCGTTTAAGCCAGATTTTTTTGATCGTGACAGCGGCGGCATGGTGGCTGAACCAGATAATGAGAAAGCGAACTAGCTTAGTGCGAAACCCCATATTTATTGCCTTAGCCTTATTTTTATTGGTTAATGTAATTTCGTTGCTAAATTCTGTCAATTTGGAACGTTCTTTATTGATTTTGGTTTATACTATATTTACCGTGTCTCTGGCATTTTTAATCCCCAATATAGTTATCTCCCAAGAGCAGGTAAATAAAGTTATCAAGGTGATATTGGTCAGCTTCGTCATTGTCTCCGCCTTTGGATTATTTCAATTTGTGGGAGACATGAGCGGTTTACCTACCACCATAACCGGGCTGCGGGATCTGTATACCCGTGATGTTTTGGGCTTTACCCGCATACAGTCCACGGCCTATGAACCTCTTTATTTCGCTAATTTTTTATTAATACCCCTGGCCATAATTTTCGCTCTTTTTTTGGCGGGCAAAAGTTTAGTAAAGTCCAGTTGGCTTTTAACTTTATTTGGTTTGGGCATGGTTAGTATAGTTCTGACAGTATCTCGTGGGGGTTATTTGGCTATCGCCGTAACTTTATTGGTGATTAGTATATTTTATTGGAAGAAACTACTAAGGCCGCATATAATTGTAACTTTTATAGTGGCCACAGTATTATTGGCTTGGGTGGTAATCCAGACGTTGAGTGTGGGTGGAGAAGTTTTAACTATTGATAAATTTCAAGATCATGTGTTGAATGTTTTTTATGGGGCCTCGTTTGACGAGCGAATCTCTACTTTTGACCAGGCTTATATGGCTTGGCGCGAGCATCCGTTAATAGGTATAGGGGTTGGTGCTTTTGGGCCGTACGTGGCTCCTCATCCCGCTTACATTCCCCAAGACGGATGGAGAATAGTTAATAATGAGTTTATTGAAATACTTGCTGAGAACGGAATAATTGGGTTAGTGGTATTTTTATTCTTTGTTTATTTAATAATTATCAGATCAATTAAAGCCATTAGTGTATCGTCGGACGGTAATCTCAGGGCTATCATGGTAGCCCTGTTAGCAGCTTTTTTTGGCGTGATGGCGCAATATCAAACATTTTCTACGCTCTATATAATGCACGTCTGGTTTTTGATTGGATTGATGATTGCCGTACAAAACATAATTTTAGTCAGAAATTACAAATAAAAAACGGGATACAAGTCAAGGTAAATTTGATCTATTTAGTACGTTGTTCAATGTAAAGTAGACTTGACATTATATTTTAGAAGATATACACTGATAAAGTAATCCACAAGTCAGAAATAAGTTCGGCCGAACTTAAAAATCATTAATAACTAACTATTTTAAGCTATGAAAAAAACAATTTATGTTCTAGTACTTGGCGCTGCTTTTGGCCTATTAGGCTTTGCAGCTATGCCAGCTGCTCAAGCAGTAGAAAGAACTGAGGCATTCGTCTGCCCAGTATTAAATGCTACAGTTGGCGCGCATAATCCGAATACATTTAATATTGCGGATGGCGATTTTTCATTATTCCCTAGTGGTGAAATGCGCATTATAAATGTACCGGATGGTGCAACAAACGGTAATGGTGCTGGGGCCCCAAGTGGATCTCATTCATCTCCAGGTGATAATGATTACACAGCAATCTGGGCTATCTAATTAATTACCATTAGTTAGAAAAATACAGCAGTTTAACCCCTGCTGTATTTTTATTGACTAAAGGGTCATGAAAGTGGTAATTTAAAGGACTAAAAATAAATAGAAAAAAGTAATTTAATAAATAGAAACGGAGGATTCTCATGTTACTGCGATTTTATCGCACCCCGATTTTAGGGGCGCCTCAAGGTGTGAAAACTGAATGGTGTTATTACCTGCAGGTTAGTTCGCCCTTAGCGGCGGATGAGTTAGAAAGGTTAAAGTGGTTTTTGTCAGAGACATTTGAGCCAAAACAGTTTAGCCAGAATAGTTTTTTATCGTCTAGCCATGCCATTGCTGAAGTCGGCCCTCGGCTGAATTTCGAAACAGCCTGGTCTACGACAGCAGTATCGATTCTCCGAGCATGTGGTTTGACTAAAGTCCAGAGAATTGAAAGGTCCCGACGTTATGGTTTTGCTAATGACCCTGGCGGTTCATCTGTTCGGGAGTTGGTGAAAATTCACCATGACCGCATGACTGAGATGGAATATCCAGAACCACTGGAGACCTTCGCGGTCGGTGCGGCACCCAAGTCGATTCAGATAATTCCTGTTATAGAGCAAGGATTAGATGCCCTACAAGAGGCAAATCTGAGACTGGGGCAGAGTATGGATGATCAGGACTTGGCTATGTATTTGGATTTAGCTGTCAAGAAGCTACATCGTAATTTTACTGACGTAGAATTTTGTCAGTTAGGGCAGGCTAATTCAGAACATTCACGCCATCATTTTTTCAAAGGTCAGTTAGTCATTGACGGGCAGGTGATGCCACACACGTTGATGGATATCGTCAAAACGCCGTGGCTGGCCAATCCTCGCCAGTCATTGATAGCTTTTGGCGATGACAGTTCGGCTATGCGCGGATATCGTATTAAGTATTTCACTCAGCGCCTGCCGGGTAGGACTAGCCAGTTTGAAATAGTTGAACGGTTTTTCCACCCGACTCTGACAGCGGAAACGCATAACCATCCTACCGGCATAGAGCCTTATGAGGGCGCTATGACTGGAGGGGGTGGCCGTATCCGTGATAATCAGATGGTGGGCCAAGGAGCATTAGTCATTGCATCTGGTGCGGCTTACTGCGTGGGTAATCTTCATATTCCTGGGTATGAATTACCTTGGGAAAGTGATAGTTGGTCGCCCCCTGACAACCTAGCGGCACCGCTAGACATTCTCATCAAAGCTAGTAATGGCGCATCTGATTATGGCAACTGCTTTGGTGAGCCAATAATCTTTGGTTTTACTAGGACCTTTGGCATGGAGTTGCTAGATGGTTATCGTAGTTGGTATAAGCCTATTATGTACACTGTCGGTGCTGGGCAGATAGATGATGCTCACACGGAAAAAACAAAACCTGTTAAAGGTATGTTGGTGGTACAAGTTGGTGGCCCATCGTACCGTATCGGTATTGGTGGTGGATCGGCTAGCTCTATGATATCAGGAGCTAATGAAGCTGAACTAGATTTTAATTCTGTTCAGCGTGGTGACCCTCAGATGGAACAAAAAGTAAACCGTCTGATCCGCGCTTGTGTAGAAATGGGAGATAATAATCCCATCGTCACTGGACATGATTTGGGTGCGGGCGGAGACTGCAATGCTTTACCTGAGTTGGTTGAGCCGGCTGGAGCACGTATTAATTTACGAGCTATTCCCGTGGGCGATGTTTCATTGTCCACTTTGGAAATTTGGTGTAATGAATCACAGGAGCGTAATGCATTTTTAATCTGGCCCGATAAATTCGACTGGATTAAGAAGATCTGCGAGCGTGAAGGAGTTCCTCTAGCCATAGTCGGTCAAGTTACTGGAGACGGTTATTTGATTCTTCATGATGATAATGATGGCTCTGAACCGGTAAATCTCCCACTAGAGCATGTGCTGGGAAGTATTCCACAGAAGATTTTTGATTTATCCACTGTGGAGCCAAAGCGTACGCCTCTGGTGTTGCCGGACAGTTTGACTGTCCGGGAAGCGCTAGATCGGGTATTGCGTTTAGTATCTGTCGGATCCAAGCGTTTCCTGACTACCAAAGTAGACAGGAGCGTGTCGGGCCTGATTGTCCAACAGCAATGTGTCGGTCCAAATCATCTGACCCTGTCAGATTATGCGGTTATAGCTCAGAGCTATTTCGGTCTGACTGGAGTGGCTCTGTCTCTGGGTGAACAACCTATAAAGGGTTTGATAAGTCCGGAAGCAATGGCACGCATGTCGGTGGCCGAGGCCCTGCTTAATATGGTCGGTGCCAAGATTACTGACTTGGAAGACATTAAGTGTTCTGCTAATTGGATGCTGGCTGCTAAAGAGCCGGGCGAAGGCGCTTGGCTGTATCGGGCAGCCATGGCTATGCGGGATATTATGTTGAAAATGGGCATTGCGATTGACGGCGGTAAAGATAGTTTGTCGATGGCCGCCAAGGTCACTAGGCAGGGTATTGATTATGTGGTCAAAGCGCCCGGTGAGTTGGTTATTGCTAATTATGCCACTATGGATGACGTTAGTGTTAAAGTCACGCCTGATTTAAAGAAAGCAGGTAATGAGCTTTTGTTCATTGACTTAGCCGATGAAAGCCATCGTCTTGGTGGATCTGCTTTAGCCCAAGTTTTTGGGCAAGTGGGTGACGATTGTCCAGATGCCGATGCTGATACACTCATTTCCGCATTCCAGGCTGTACAAGAATTAGTTAAGCAAGGGAATATCGCTGCAGTTCACGATCGAAGCGATGGCGGCTTGATTACCACTTTATTGGAAATGGCCTATGCTGGAAATTTTGGTGTGAACATCACCATGCAAACCGAAGCTGATCCTATCCCTTTTTTCTTTAATGAAGAGCTGGGATTGGTTATCGAATGCAACGATAGCGACGCGGTTCATAAAGTACTTGATCGGCACAGTGTTCAATATGAACACGCTGGTTGGGTAACTAATGATCTGCAAGTGACAGCTTATCTCAACGGTGAATTGGTTTTAAGCGAGCCAATGATTGAGTTGAGAAGCGTTTGGGAGTCGACTAGCTCGGCGATAGATCGGCAAAGTGCCAATCCGGAATCAGTAGAGGAAGAATCACGGAATAATCATGGATTGCTTAAACCCCCACCATACCATTTAAGTTTCCATCCTAAACCCCCACCAGATTTGGTGGGCGATAGGACTGGCCGACCTTCAGTGGCTATCTTGCGTGAGCGGGGTAGTAATGGTGATCGGGAGATGGCGGCGGCATTTTATCTGGCAGGGTTTGATGTCCAGGAGCTAATCATGGATGACTTGATTAAAGGTCAAACGACCCTGGATCAGTTCAGAGGATTGGTTTTTCCAGGTGGATTCTCATTTGCTGATGTGCTGGATGCTGGCAAGGGTTGGGCTGGAGTTATCCGGTTTAACGAAAAAGTATCCGAGCAGTTTGAGCGTTTTTATCAGCGGTCAGACACCTTTTCTTTTGGGGTCTGTAATGGTTGTCAATTGATGGCATTGCTTGGTTGGGTACCGTGGCAGGGCATAAAATCTGAGCAGCAGCCCCGGTTTATCCGTAATTGTTCTGGTCGGTTTGAATCCAGGTTTTCTTGCGTCAGCATTGAATCCAGTCCGTCCATGATGCTCCAAGGCATGTCAGGTTCTAGACTTGGTGTCTGGGTAGCGCATGGCGAAGGTCAGTTTTTGGCTCCTGATAGCGAGATGCTACAGGATATTATTTCTAAAGAACTAGCACCGATCCGTTATGTTGGTCCCCAGGGGTTGCCGACCAGGGATTATCCATTTAATCCCAACGGCAGTGTGCAAGGTATCGCTGCCTTGTGTTCACCTGACGGTCGGCACTTAGCGATGATGCCCCATCCCGAAAGAACTTTTCTACTGTGGCAATGGCCGTGGTTGCCAGCTGACTGGCAATCATTGTCAGCCAGTCCTTGGCTCCAGCTCTTTAGGAATGCTTTCACCTGGTGTCAGCATAACTAGTTTGTACATTTTTAACCCCCATATCTATGAAAAGGTATGGGGTTTTTTATTTAGGTGGTAATGAGCTATAATTTAATCATAATGTTCACAGTTTTAATTATATTATTAGCATCATTTTTTGCTTATGTAGCTTGGCGGCGATTGCCCTGGGCCATAGCTTTGGTGATTTTGTTTTTACCATCTTACTTAATACGATTCCAGGTAGGTTTTTTACCCATGACAGTGTTAGAAGTTATGGTTCTGGTACTAGTTATTGTTTGGGTAGTAAAACGGTTGGTATCTCTGTCTAAATTTAAGAATGTCATAGTGCCGTGGCGGTGGTTGATTCTATTATTTGCCTTAGCTGGCGTGGTGGCCGTACTTATTTCGCCGGATACCAGAGCCGCTCTGGGATTATGGAAGGCTTATATATTAGAGCCGATATTATTTTTTATAGTTTTTGTAAATGTCATCAAAACCAAGAAAGAAGTTACTGAGATATTCTGGGCCTTGGGCGCCCTGACAGTAATAGTAGGCTATGTAACACTTTTGCAATATTTAAATATAGTAAATATTCCTGCACATTATGGATTAGAATCTCCTCGTCGAGCCACTTCCATGTTCCCTTTTCCCACCGCGGTAGGGAAATTGATTGGTCCATTAGTAGCTCTATTTCTGGGAATTTTGTTAACTAAAAGTAAGTTAGCTTTGCGGCCGTTAAGGAACTTTTTTATGGACAACCTTTTTGTCCTAGGCGTATTAGTGTTTGGGTTTATGGGCCTGCTATTTTCTGTTTCACGTGGAGCCTTGCTGGGAGTTTTTATTGCTCTTATTTTTATCAGCTTTTTTTCTGTATGGAAAAAATGGCTCTGGCTAAGTATGGGGTTGGTTATCATTCTGGTTATACTCATTCCTCAAACAAGATCTAACATAGCTGGAGTGTTTACGGCGGATGATGTATCGACAGACGTTCGATTGGTGATGTGGCAAGGTGCTGTCCGGATTATTAAGGATAATCCTATTACTGGTACCGGTTTAGCCAGCTTCCCGATAGTGTATGAAGATTATAAGGAAGCATCTCATACCGAATTTTTTCCCAATCCCGATCATTTAATATTGAGTTTGTGGATTGAGATGGGGCTAGCCGGATTAGTATTGTTTGCCTGGCTGGTGGTAAAGTTTTTCCAAGCGGGATTGAGGGCCTTGAAAACTTATCGTGGAGGAGCTGTCGGTCTGATGGCCGCCATGGTAGCCTTACTTGTCCATGGATTTTTTGACACCCCTTATTTCAAAAATGATTTAGCTATTCTCTTTTGGGGGCTGATGGGGTTAGTGGTGGTTTTGTCTCGCCAATCTAATATTCATGGCGTGGTCAGCGAAAAAGATTAAGGAATAAAAAAAAGGTTCATGATGTGGAATAATCATGAACCTTGGTTTGTTTTACTAAGCACTTATTAATTGCTGTGATTAGTAAGACAGTTTTGGATGAAGGTAGCAACTCGAGTTGCGTTTTCCCCATCGACGCGAAAGTGCTGATTTTGGTTATTTGTAAGGTCTAACTTTCCATTCAGCCCTTGATTAAGAGCAGCAGATAACTCTGATAGATTACTAACTTTAGCCGAGCAACCTAATTCCACTAGTGGCACCTCGCTCATTAAATGACCTGTACTGTCCAGCGAATATGGTCTGAATTACCGGATACAGCATCGAAATGTTAGGTTTACGTAGTACTGCCGCTTCGACCAGCACAGTTGAGAACATTGATACTACTATATCCGCTGCGGCAATCAGGAGAGATATATCATGCGAAGAAGTGTCAGTATGGATCTGGCCATTCGAGAAATTAGAAGTGGCTTTTTCCCACTTGGGTATTTCTTCCGGAGACTGTTCCTTCATTACAGGGTGCATGCGCGGTATTAAACAAACAGGTCTGCCTAGCGTGTTGAGGGCAGCTACCAGTTGGTAGAGCATCGCACCACTTTGGTGCCATTGCCCGGCGTACAACACTATGGGCATGTCAGGGGGGATAGCCAAGGCTAATCGAATTTCCGCAGCTATGCCCTTGGTATCGTAATTGTGATATCGATCGAGTGCCGGATAACCCTGAACGCCAATATGACTTTCTGGAAATTCCGTCCAGGCGTCACGAACAATTCGTGCCCCCACCTTATCGTTTACACATATGAAATCTGGCCTATATTGCAGATCAGACCAGTTGGTATTGAGGCAGCCTCCCCAGTAATCCTGCAATGCTACTACTGGGCTTTTACCACGGAGCAGCGGTATCAGATTTTGGCCCAGACTTAGACCAGTTGAGGCCATGTCAGTGACTAGCAGATCGGGTAAATGGTGATCGACCATAATTTGTTCAGCCGAGACTTGTACGGTGAAATCTTTTTCACCGTGACTTAAGACAAAATCTGCTGTCTGCCCCTCTACAAATAGCGGAACTTGATATCCTAATTGGCGTAAGACTTGGACAACTGGTACAATTCCTCTGGATCCACCAGCGTCTTTGCAAGTCGCCCAGATTGTCTGTATCATTAAATACCTCCGATAAGATTGATGGTTTTGTTAAGGATCAATTATTACTTTTTTATGGTAACTACCCACAGTATCACAGAGAGAACGGTTTGTCAATTGCCTGTTAGGCGTTGTTAAGATTAGTGGAAGTTTTGAGTGGGTACTAGATTGAGAGTAAGACTGATTAGTGATATGTTACATAAGTCTATAAACATACTAAGTAAGGGGGTGATATTATGAGAAGTAAAATAATTTTAGTAGTCATTGTTGTTTCTTCGATAGCTCTGACAGCCAGTATGGTGAATGCTGCTGGTATGTCTTTTGAGTGGCTAAGGATAGGTGCCCAAGATGTTGGTGGGGTTACTTTTTTCAATGGTACGGTGGTAAATGAGACAACCGACTCTGAAGGCAACGACAATCCAGTTGTTTTTGGCGACAACGTCCGTATAGATGGACGGGTTTGGCGGGGGGCAACTTCCGGAACTGGGGATAATATGCCATTTATTGTGAATGATAATATGGAAGTAGTTGGCAACTTAACAGTAACCGGTGGAATTGTTTATAATAATGCCAGTAGCGGATTGACCGCAGCTACAGTTCAGGATGCCATAGATGAGTTAGGTAGTACTACCTCGAATGCCATTTCCGGTGGCAGCATTGTCGGTGCAACTGCTGATTATAATGCTACTATTTCTGCGACAACCTGGAAAGGTAATGCCTATGGAATAAACGGATCAGGGGAAAATGGTGTATTTTTTACCACCACAGAGGTTACGGTAGTGTTTACCCCAACTTCAGCAACTGCAGGGACATTTACCTCAACTCCGTTTAATGCTTTTGTGGTTGGGATTAATGATGGTACAAATGTTTGTGAAGTTGGGCTAGCCGGTAGCTATAGAATTGTTGGTGATGATAAATTGTATGTTTATGGATGGGACGATGAAGGCACAATTTGTGCAACCGAGGCTGTGATGCAGACTACCCTAAAGGGTAATCAGCTGGATATGTATCAAATCCATAATCCAAAAACATACATTACTCATTTAGAGAGACAATAAAATAAAACCGCCTCTTATAGGAGGTTGGCGGTTTTTGTTTTATACGGCTAGTTCAAGATGGCAGCTAAGCCATGTATACCAGCCAGGTATGATCACCCTTCCATTTTCATATCGTATGTGGCCGTTTACTATTAGGTCAGTAATATACGGTTGC
>JADFTK010000030.1 GCA_022560375.1 Patescibacteria group bacterium | reverse complement strand
CATGATAATATCTTTAAAATTAGTACTATTAGTATACCATGCAGACCCTGGCTGACTCAATATTATAAAAAAACCGGCTTCTCATAGCGAAAAGCCGGATTCTAATTAAATTCCTCCTCTAGATACGAAAGTTCTTGTCCCAGCAGGCAAAGCAAGCATGCTTGGCATTGTCGCCAATAACTTCTTTCAATACGTCCAGTGAAAGATATTGCAGGCTGGCAACTCGCAGGTGCTTCTGTATCTCCTGGACTGATTTATCTGCGGCGATTAGTGTGCCCTTAGACTTCATATCAATGCCATAGCGACAAGCAGCCACGATCGGTGGACAGCTGATCCGGAGATGAATCTCCTGAGCACCGGCCGCCTTGAGAATACGGACGATCCGATGCATGGATGTGCCGTAGACAATTGAATCGTCAACTACTACTATACGACTACGTTTCCTGAACAGTGCGCGCATCGGACGGTACTTGATGGCGGCTAAACGCTCCCGAGTCTCTAACCCAGGTGTAATAAAGGTCCTGGTCACGTACGGATTACGCACTAATCCACTACGGTAAACTATTCCACTTTGGTCAGAATACCCCATAGCAGCTAAATCACCTGAGGCCGGAATAGATATAATACAGTCAGCATCCTCAACCGGATACTCCACGGCCAAAGCTTTACCTAGACGATAACGGAAACTATTAATCTCTTCCGTGCTATCTTCGACATAGTCGAAGCTGTACTCGCCATTTTCCCAGATAACAACAATCTTATAGCAGAGAGGGTTGTTGCCTTTGGGTATAAAGATGTGGCTATCCGGCCGCCCAAAATATATATATTCAAACGGACAGAAAGCCAAACGCGACTTAGCCTCTACAGCTTGTTGGCGCTCGATGGAACCATGCAGATTTATGGTAATAATTTCACCGGGTAGTACCTGATTAATAGCCACCGTCCCGTCCCTTTTCCCCTCTTCCGCCCGATGAGACAAAATGCCGTATAAAGCACAGTCCTCTGAGGAAAAAATAAAATAATCACCAACCTGCATGTAGAAAAACGGACGGTTGGCAAAGGGGTCACGGAACAGCTTAACTCGATTATCAGTTGCTAGCCAAGCTGAATAGGAGGCTCGTGTATTTTCCATCACGTGCTTTATGCCCTCATCAAAACGCTTGGGATCATCTGCGGAATGATAGGTTATCTGCTGGACTAATACTTCGGCGTCATTTCTACTTTCGAATTTTCGTCCATTCTTTTCAAGTAGTGCGCGCTCGGATTTATAATCAAACAAATCTCCGTTGCTGCCTAGGGCAACGTTACCCTGACCTAGACGCAAATATTGGGGCTGAGCGTTTCTACTAGTGCTCTCTCCCTGCGTGGAGTAGCGGGTTTGTAGCATCATCATTTGCGGTGAGTCTTTACCAATTTCGGTTACCAAATCATGGTCACCAAAAATCGATGATACCAAGCCAGGCATTTTCATTATACGGAGAAAATCACCACTGGAATAAGCTATACCTATCCATTCATGTCCACGGTGTTGAACATCACCACCGAGAATGCTAGCGTATAGTGTAACCTCCCCGGGATCAACCGTTTTCAATGCAATAACACCAGAAATTGAACACATCTGGAATCTCCTTTTTTTTATGTACGTTGTTTATATTTTTATTATTTTTAGAGAAAGCTTATCTTACCCTATTTTATCAACTCCTGTCAAAGCATCATACTCAAATCTGCTATACTGAAATTATGAAAAAAGTTCTAGTGACTGGCACATTTGATATTATCCATCCTGGACATCTCTACTTGCTTAAGCAGGCTAAGCATCAAGGTAATTTTCTCATGGTGGTCATGGCCAGAGATCGTACGGTCAAAAAAATTAAAGGTTACTTGCCATATTTTGATGAAACTGAACGGGTAACTAACCTAAAAGCCCAAGGTCTCGCTGACCGGGTAATTCTGGGTGGCTTTGCCGATAAGCTACAGGCTGTCGTCGCCCTGCAACCGGATATCATCTGCCTGGGATATGATCAAAAAGCCTTCACGGAAAATTTACAAGAAAAACTCCGGAACAGAGGCATGGAACCAACTATTATCAGAGCTAAAAAATTAAGGCCAGATAAACATAAAACCGGACTACTGCATGAAAACGACCTGGTGGCCATCAAAAATGTCGATCCAACTATATTAACAGACGTACGATACGCTACCAAGAATAATTTTACAAAAAAAAAGTTATACATCAACAATATTATTCTCACCAAAAAAAGTCTGGCTCAAAGATTGAAAAAAGTACAGGAGGCGCTGAGAAAGAGAGGCTATGGCTTAAAAATATGGGACAGCTATCGGCCTCTCTCCGTGCAAAAAAAACTGTGGCAAATTCTGCCAGATGAACGATATGTCGGTAACCCAACCAAAAAACCGGTGCACACGCGCGCGGCCGGTATTGATCTCACCTTGGTGAATAAAAATGGCCACCAGCTGACTATGCCCACAAAATATGATGAATTCTCACGCCGCGCGCATCGCGACTATCCCGGCCATTCCACCCCAGCCAGAAAAAATTTATTAATTCTGGAAAAAGCTATGACCGAACAGGGATTTATACCCATGCCCACTGAATGGTGGCATTTTTCTGATCCTAACTGGAAAAAATTTCCGGCGCTAGACATATCCATCTAATAACTTGATTATCTGGAATAATCCTGATAAACTAAGCGCTACACACAATATTATATTATTAGATTACTAAACTAACTTTATGCCAACTACTAAAGCCGCCGCTAAACATCAGCGCCAAACTGTCAAACAAACAGCACGGAATCGTGGCGTAAAAAATAGAATTAAGGCAGCTTTAAAATTAGCTCGTAAATCTATCGCCGCTAAAGATAAAACCAAGGCGGCTGCCGATGTTAAGAAAGCCATCAAACTTTTGGATAAAGCGGCGCAAAACAAAGTTTTCAAAAAAAATACCGCTTCCAGACACAAATCACGTCTTAGCCATCAATTCAATAAGATAAAATAATCAAGCAGCGGTAACGCAAACCTCCGTTACCAACAAATCGAAGAGGAGACGAGGATTCTCTTGGGTAGTTTTTATTTTTACATCTATCTCCATAAGTTGGTGATAGATTTTTTCTAGCTCTGCCACGGTAAATTTCTGTGCATCCCTGACTGCCTTTTGTGCCACAAAGGGGTTTATGCCCAGCCTGGCAGCTACCGTAGAGGCGTTTGATTCCTGATCTAGGACAGACTTAACCTGCAATAGTATACGAAATTGTCTTATCAGCATGGTCAAGATGTATAATTCGTGGCTGCCTGACTCCAGCTGATCATGAAGCATCTTGAATGACCTCCGGGCATCTTTAGCGGCCAGCGCATCCGTTAAATGAAATATATTATCATCAAAGGCCGCTCTGACCTGCTCGCTGACATCCTGGGCGGAGATAGTCTTGCCCCCTTTGTAATTGATCAATTTTTCTATTTCCGAAGACATCATCCATAAATCCGAACCTACCAAAGTAGCCAGGGCGCGGGCGGCGGCCGTATCAATTTTGCCCTCTCTTTTTTTTACTTCAGCGACGATCCAGCGGGTTATTTGCTCTCCTTTTAAAAATGGGAATTCTTCTAATTTAGCCTTTTTTAATAACAAAGCCAGCAATGGGTTACTGACTCGTTTAGTGGCAGGCTTCCTTCTTGATTTGGTTGCCTCCTCTTCTTCAATAAATACCAAGACATTATCATCAGACCACTCGTCTGCCAAATAATCCGCCAGTTGTTCGAATATTTTTTTTTGTTTGTTGCCGGCAAACAAATTTTCTATAACAATAAAACGCTTGGCCGAGAGAAATCCAATCTGTCCAGCATTTTTTCGAAATTCTTCAGTCGTCATTTTAGAACCGTCTAAAGTCACCATATTCAAGCCGGAGGCATCGTATTTCTTCTTAAAACCCTCACGGAAAAACAATAATCGTTGTCTCATGCGATAAGTATCCGGCCCATGTAGATAGATAATCATAACTATTTCAATTCCTTAAGCTCCCCCCAGTTGTCTCCAACTTCAATCTCTGTTTTGATAGGTACTTTGAGCTTATAAACATTGTTCATTTCATTGTTCACGAAATCAGCTACTTTCTTTACTTCAGCGTCGGGTACTTCGAAGACCAACTCATCATGCACTTGGAGTATCATTTTAGTCCGTGGGCTAACTTTTGGCAATCCGCTATGTATATTAATCATGGCCACTTTCATCAAATCAGCAGCTGTGCCCTGGACCGGCATGTTAACGGCCATTCTTTCGGCCGCCGCCCTGACTTGGGGCATCGATGAATTTATTTCTGATAAATATCGGCGGCGGCCAAATAATGTCTCGACATATCCCTGCTCATGAGCCAAATTAATGGTCGTGGCCAGGTACTCCTGAATTTCCTGGTGCGTGGCAAAATACTTTTCGATAAAAGCTCTGGCGCGGTCGCGGGACATGCCTTGTCGGGAGGCTAATCCCCAGGCTCCCATGCCGTACAAAATTCCAAAATTTACTTCCTTGGCCTCGTATCGCTGTTGCTTAGTGACCTCAGCAATCGGTATGCCATTGACATCAGCTGCCGTGCGCCGATGGATATCCTCGTCCTCTTGGAATGAAGCAATCATACTGGCATCATTGGCTAACGAAGCAATAATCCTTAATTCAATCTGTGAATAATCAGCCGCCAATAGCTTGAAGCCTGGCTCGGCAATAAAAGCATTTCTAATTTTCCTACCGGCCTCGGTGCGAATGGGGATGTTCTGCAAATTGGGTTCAGATGATGACAAGCGTCCGGTGGCAGTTACCGTCTGATTAAAACTGGTATGTACCCGGCCGGTCTTAGGATTGATAAGCTTGGGCAGTGCCTCTAGATAGGTTGAACGAAGTTTAGCCACCTCCCGGTATTCTTGGATTAGCGGAATAATAGCATGGGAGTCTCTCATCTTCTCTAATTCAGCTGCGGCCGTAGAAATGCCAGTTTTTGTCCGGCTAATCCCCTCGCTGCTGATTTTTAGCTTCTCAAACAGTACCTCTTTTAATTGAAGGGGGGAATTTATATTAAAAGTTGTTTTAGCCTCATGGTAAATTTTCTTTTCCAGGGCCAATAATTTATGGCTGGCTTCTTTAGACATTCCTCCCAGCAGTTGGGCATCGATTTTTACGCCATTCTGCTCTAGTCTGGCCAGAATGGGAATTAAAGGCAATTCTATTTTTTCCATCAACCCTAGAAGGTTTTTCTCCTCTAGCTCCGGCCGGAAATATCGGCAAAGCTGATAAGTATAGTCAGCATCCTCACAAGCATACCAGGACACCTTATCCAGGGGTACAACTTCCATAGAAATCTGCTTTTTCCCTTTACCAATTAAGTCGGTGATGGATTGCATTTGATAACCAAAAACCTCAAAAGCCAAATTATCTAAACCATGTCCGCGAGATCCTGGATTGAGTAAATAAGAAGCAACCATACTGTCAAAACCGACTGGCTTAAGATTAATATCCACTTGCCAAAGAACCGCAATATCATATTTAATATTTTGGCCAAATTTAGATACTTGGTCATCCTCCAGCAGCGGTTTCAATTTTTTTAACCATATTGGATTATCTTTTACATTGAGATAAAATGCCTGCCCCGCTCGCCAACAGAAACTAATGCCCAAAAGTTTTGCCAAAAAAGGATCCGTACTGGTTGTTTCTGTATCGATAGCAAAAGATGGTTGCTTTTTTAATTCTGTATAGAAATCAGCAAAATCACTATCGGTATTAATCAGTTTATATTGTACCTTTGACTTGGCCGGACCAGTGCTTTTGGCATCCTGGGCTGGGCTGTCCTCAGCTTCAGCATCTAACTTTGGCAGCTGGGCATCGACCGCTAGATCACCCTTGATCTCTGGCAGCCTGGCTAATAAACTCTTAAATTCAAACTCCTGAAAAAGTTTAAAGATTTTTTGCTTATCATATGGCTTTAATAGGCAATCCTCAGCTTTATATTTGATAGGTACGTCACGAACAATGGTAGCCAGCATCTTACTGAGTAAAGCCTCTTTTTTATGTTCTTGCAAAAGTTTTAAATATCGCGGCTGAATTTTTGATTTGTCACCTTTCTTGGTTATCTCTTCATAGATAGCTTCAATACTACCAAATTGCTTCAATAGACTAGTAGCCCCTTTTTCTCCAATGCCTTTGACACCTGGTATATTATCGGAAGGATCACCGGCGATGGCTTTGAAATCTATTAACTGATGCGGCTGTAACTCATAGCGTTCCTCAAATGCCTTAGCGTCATAAATCACCGTATCAGCCATACCTTGACGCATGGTATAAACTTTAGTATGGCTGTCTATTAGTTGGAAGGCATCTTTATCTCCGGTTACTATTATATTATCTATTCCTTTTTTGATATTATGCTCGACTATGGTACCTATTAAATCATCAGCCTCATAACCCTCTTTTTCATAGACAGCTATGCCAAAAGCAGCCAACACCTCTTTGACCAGGGGTATTTGCTCATATAATTCATCAGGGGTTTTTGCCCGGCCAGCCTTATACTCCGCATATTTCTGGTGACGGAATGTTTTCTTTTTTACATCAAAGGCGACGGCCATATGGCTGGGTTTAAACTCGCGCCATACCTTGAATAGTACAGTCAAAAAACCGTACATAGCATTAACTACCTGACCTTTTTTGGTCGTCAGCGGGGGCAAGGCATGGAAACTTCTGTGTAATACTGCGTTGGCATCAATGATGATAAATTTTTTTTGTTGTTTGGCCATAAAAGTACTGTCATTGTACCAACTTTGTCTGGATGTGGCTACGATTTACCGTTTGACTGCTACACCTCATTTAGGTGTATAATGCAGTTATTAACAAACATCGATTTCTTATAGAATTTAGGTCAGCCCTGAGGGGAGGCAGCCTAATATAAAGTGAGGAGCCACTGGGTTTCAACTATAGTATTCGAAGCCACCAGAGGCAGCTCACTAAATGACCGGTTATATGATCATGGAAGATCTGTGACCGGTCTTTTTTTACTTAGCCTAGCCCCCAAGGGGTTGACAAAACCCTTATTTTACGCTATACTTATGGTAGAAAACAAAAATAAAAAGGAAAAAGACAGCTCCTTTCATACCGGGAG
The DNA here is from genome assembly GCA_022560375.1 of Patescibacteria group bacterium. GTDB lineage: Bacteria > Patescibacteriota > Patescibacteriia > UBA10025 > JAHIVO01 > JADFTK01. The sequence continues at coordinate 6,682 of JADFTK010000030.1, read as the reverse complement.
CAGTTACTAAGATAGCCTCAATTGGCTGGGACTATGCTAGTAATTGCTCCCGATTTTTTTGTATAAAAAAAGAGGTGTCCTAGGGGACACCTCATGAGGTAAGAAAAGAAAAAGGATCAAATTGCTACCGATTCAGCCGGCTGGGCTGGGGTAATCATGTCCACAATATTGGTCGGCGGATCAGCGCGATGGAAATACTGTTGGTAAACAGTCTCGGCAATAACTCGCCGCGACTTCCCTGCCAGCTCAATCTTGAGCTGTCTGGCCTCTCTGATAGCTTCATCTATTTCCAGCACAGGTACGTCCAACACTTTGAGGCCCTTCATCCACTGATCTAAATACTCCTCGTTGTCACCCAGCGCTTCATGGAACGCGAGACGAGACAACATGCAGTTGACCACAGCCTGCTGATCATAACCAAGCTCTCCCAATTTTCCGAGTTGTTCATAGAACAACTGCTCATCAAAATTTGGATCGATTAAATTTGTGGCTAAAGCATCGGCCAATGCTCGTGCTTCCTCGACCCTGTAAACTTCCTTGTCAAAATAGATTTCAACTGGATCGTTTGTCTTTTCCTTTTTCATTGCCATTTCTGAATCCCTTCGTGTTTGGCGGTTAATGTACGATACTGGTTTTATTTTTACTTATCTATTAACATAGCAATATATTAGATAATTAGCAATTTGTCAAGGGTTACCTTGATAAATATCAATAAAAGTATTTTTATTTATTGACGGCCGATTATTCGCATGTTATCATTTGAATATATTTTCAAATGACATGCCTAAAAATATAAAAAGGGAATTAGCCAATAAAAAGGCTCTACGTAAATGTGCTCAGCAATTTAGTTTAGTTGGAGACACTACACGAATGAAAATTTGTTGGCTTTTGTGTAATCATAATGAATTAGCAGTAAGCGAAATCGCTAATATATTAAATGTTTCTGTGTCAGTAGTATCACATTCTTTAAAAAAACTCAGACAAGCTGAAATGGTAAAGACGAGACATGAGCATAAACAAGTTTTTTATACTTTAGTAAATAACGACTTTAATAAGTTTTTAAAGCATAGTTTAAGTCAAATATAGTGATATGAAAGCTACCTCAATAATCAAATGTCCTGAATGTGGGTTTGAAAAAGAGGAGATAATGCCCACAGATAGTTGTCAATTTTTCTATGATTGTACAGGTTGTCACAAAAGAATTAAACCGCACCGAGGTGACTGTTGTGTTTTTTGCTCTTATGGTGATACCAAATGTCCTAGCAAGCAAACTCAATAATAAATATGTCTATACAACTATCATTTATCCCGAGAGCTATGAGAGAAAGTTTATCTCATACAAAATTTAAACTTATATTTATTGCTACCTTGGTATTGATGACTGCAACTTTGATTATTATCCCAGTCTTAACTGTGTCGGGGAATACCCTAAGAGTTCAATTAGACATATTTAAGCCACTGGATTATTTTTTACTTATTTTTATTTCATCGCTTTATGCGGTTTTTATTACCTTGCAATTGTATGCGTTCAAAGTAGCTCGGAGTACCGCACCAGACATTGGTAAGGGTGCCGCCGGGGGAGTAGGAGCTATACTGGCTGGAGTAGCCGGCACTGCTTTTTGCGCATCTTGTTTAGCACCACTTTTCGGCTTGCTAGGTATTGGTCTTGGTGGAACGTTATTTGTTTTACAATATAGATTTTATATAGTCGCCCTAGTTGCCATACTTATGCTGGTGGCAATATATTTTACTTCTAAAAAAATAACGAGGGTTTGTAAATGTTAGTTAGAAATATTTACAAAATAAATATAGAATATTTGACATAACAATAGAACCCATAAAACCCAAAGGAGGTTGGTATTAATGAGTACCCAATTTATTGAGGTCCAGCCAGGTACCAACGAATACTTGAATTCTAGCGCGGTCGAATGCCACGCTTTCTACAGTTGCAAATGCAGTATCTGCGGAGGATTATTCGCTGACGGTGACGATATATGCTCCAACGGCCATCAAATCGGTAAAAAATACCTCCAAGACAAAGTAGCCTAATCATTAAGCTAGCTTACCCCAGGGCAGAGTTCTTACATAGATCTCTGCCCTTTTTTATTTATTAAATATTTTCTTACAATATAAATTACTCCCCCCATTATCAACACACCTGAAGTAATCATTAAATAAATGGTGGCCTTTTTTTCTTTATTAACAGGCTCAAAATTAATAATTTCTTTTTCTACTGATTCACCTAAAACTTTCCTCATGACTGGCCCAGAATTGCTTGGTAAAATTATTATATCTCCCTCAGTGCGAGGCAATAATCTTAGACCAGCTGAAGTTTTATCTAATACTCCAACCACTGTCATCATCATACCGGCATCTATATCGGGCTGGTTTATACCTGTCTTTTTTTGTATGTAGACGCGAAGAATATTGCCTAAATCATCCATTAAATAGATACCTCGGCTATTGGCTCGCTCAACCTCACCAGATATTCGTAGTAACCTGCCTAATAATGCCTCGGTGACATTAATTATTTCTATATTTAGTGGGGCCAAACTTTCACCAGTTGAATCGACAACAGCATCTAATGTTCCCTCCTCTTCATCAAATATAAAATCATTCTCCCCACCCGGTGTCAGAGATATGGTCCATTGCCACTTGTCTGAATTAAGTTCCCTGGAAAAAGATGAATCAACGGTCGCTTTTTCATAGGTAACTCCATTAATTATCTGGTCAGTCGGATCTAATAAGTAAAGTGTGTCCCCACCATTATTAAGCGTAATTTTACTTTGTGATCGCTCAATAACTAAATACTCATTAGCGTTGATAGTAATATCTTCTGAAAAATAATAATAGCTCCTTAAATCTGTTAATTGCCATCCTTCCAAACGGACCTCTCGTGATTCTGGATTATACAACTCAATAAATTCACAATCTTTATCAGGCCCACTACAATTTGGCAACAATTCACTTATAACCAGTAGGCGGGAATAATCATAATCACTAACTACCAGCACCTCTTCATACTCATCCTCACCGCCTTGGGCATCTCTGACCAGTAAACGAACGGAGTACTCGCCAGCTGAGCTAAAAGAATATTCAACCTTCTCTCCATACGATGAGCTCCCATCGCCAAATGACCACTCATACTCTAATTTATCGCCGTCAGCATCTTCAGTCTCCGAAGCATCAAAAATTATCATTTGGCCTACCTTAAAAGACTCTCCTTCGATGGCAAAAAAAGCTTTTGGCAACTCATTATTAATATACACGACATTCTCATAGCCTGGAGTAATCTCATCAGTCCACAGCCAAATGCCATCCACCAGGCTATATGATTGATTCTCATATGACTTTTGGTAAGCCACTTCATCGAGCAGAGTACCATCCGGCTGATACAATTTAGCCGCATCAGATGTATTGTTCAGCACAATCCTGGATACCTCCTTGGGGATCACCATAAATGATCCAGCTGGAATTATGGCAGATGAAAAATCGTCACTCCGAATCGTATAACGCCGAGTGCTATTATCACCTACCTGCCAGCCAATCATATCAACGGGGCCAGAACCAATATTTTTTAGCTCAATAAACTCCCCATCATCACTTCCTTCGGGGTTGGGGAATAGTTCTGAGATAATAATATCATGAGAATAATTTACATTTTCCACCTCGTCCGAAACTTTTGGCATGTCAGGCACCACCATATCTAAATATTCTAGTTCCGATTGGCTATTTTGTGGCTCGGGCACTGCCCGTTTAACAAAATCATTGAAATTATAATCAGAATCTTCACCATTCCCCAAAAAGTAGTGGCTTCCACCATCATCCATTGATTCTTCATTGGAATCACTTCTGGCCTTCCTTTCCATACTCTTATTAGCGCCCACATTAGACACTGCCTCTCCTTCATAATCAGTCGCGGTACCAAACCCAACCTTATCAACTTCCGCGCCAGTGTTATCTAATATAATAATGGTGTTGTTATCTGACACTGAATTAGTTGACGTGTAATAAATATCTGGCGTTACTTTACCCAAATAGCCAACTGGATGAGCAACCAATAAAAAAGAATGGGATTTAATAATTTGAGCTCCAAAATCACTGACTAGTTCATACTCATTACCTGACGCTGTTTTTTTATTTAGCTGCCAGCCAACCAAGTTGATATCTTCATCAGTAGGATTATAAAACTCAATAAACTCATCGGTGCTTTTACCACTACCTCCTGTTGTCTTTATTTCACTAATTACAATATGGCCTGCCGGACTAGCTTTGATGGCAGCTGGCACAATTATGAATAAACTAATAAATACTAAAATACCTATTTTCTTCCACATATACGTTACTCCCTATCTATCCAGCCTTACCGAAAACCTTCCCCAAGAACGATAAGGCCAGAAAGATAAGGAGCAAAACTCCTTATCCCCTGCCTACTTGCCTTCTATCGGCACCTTGTCAACGTCAATCTCCTCAACCACGATCTCGTCATTTACTTTCTGAGTCTCGGGATCCGCTTTTTTCTTAGCGCCGCCGAGCATTATCAAATTCTGAGTAATGATCTCCGTGCGATTACGCTTGACTCCATCTTTGCCCTGCCAAGAACGCAAGTGCAGCCGTCCATCGATATACACCTTGTCGCCCTTCTTTAGATATTTAGCTACCACATCGCCCAAACGACCCCAGGCAATTATGGGATGATACTCGGTATTTTTCTGTGTTTCTTTCGTCTTATTATCTTTCCAGCTATGGCTAGTAGCCAAACTAAATGAGGCGACTGATTGTCCTGATGGTAATGTCCGGATTTCCGGATTAGCTGTCAGATTACCAATCAGCTGTGCTTTATTTAAATTCATTTCTTTACCCTTTCCTTAGTGTCAGCAACAAAACTGTGGGTAACTTCGTATTTTAATCCGTAATTTCGTTGGGCCCACGGTCTGTCAACGTAATTACCTGATCAATTTTGTGCTAACTTTAGTTAATAATTTTCTATTGCCAAGAAAATCTTGACAGTTTTTTTTAAGGATTTACAATTACAATACGCTCTAGAAAAAAGACGTTATACATAGTCTTTTTTATCCGAACACACCTATAAAAGGTTGCTGAGGATGAATAAGGCAGTAATGCACTTATTCTTTACACGAGCTCCAATCATACGACCGGCCTGTCAAGACTAAGGTCGTATTTTTGGTTGATTATAAAAATTCTAAAGTACTAAGCATAATAAAAAAATCATTATCAATAGCTCCATTTTCTTCTGGGTTTATTACTATTTCAAATAATTGATTATCTCCCTGACAATAAAACTCAAGTGTATTAGCAACTCCTTCATAATACGTACCTGACAAATTCGTCATAAAACACTTTTTTTGATCTAAATATATTTCTAATGGCAAACTAATTGGGTCTATTTCGAACCCTTTTACCTTATTAAACCAATAACTTTCGATTCCACCCTGGTAATCGGTAATCTTTCTAATAATCATAAATTGACCAATATAGCTTCTCGTAAAACTTACGCTTGTCCCCGCAATATCTCGCTTAAGGTTGGGTGGATATTTATCTTCAGGATAATCAATTTGGAATCCTACATCAGAAGATATGTACGTTTTCCATTCTTGATCCAACTTATTCAATAATGTAAATCTTGAAAAAAATGCATGCGAATATTTATCAGCCAAAAAATCTTTACTAAAGCCCTCCGACCTAATTTCAATTATGTACGGCAAATTGTGCATATAAATAAAACACGACTGCATTGGGCTATGATCTGGATGACCCAAGAAACACAATTCAATAAATCTTTCACCTTGTTTATTCAATTCCTTAGTAATTGGCATATAACCTTTGTCAGACTGAAGAACCCGAGATTTTTTGCCTACCCAAGTATCGAGATCTTCGCCTGTATCATTATAATAAAATACTCCCAGGACATTAGTACCTGAATAAAAATCCTCGTCATCACCAAACCATACTAACGGATGCCCCTCATATAAATCCCGCGGATCATATATATCTATGATATCCCAGTCAGAAGGATAGTATACTAAAAAATCTAAATAATCACTGTAATAAAGAGACTGTCCCCAATCTGATGTGTCAATATTTTTATCAAGAATATCAGGTGCACTAATTTTATAACTATCATTGGAACTATTAATTTTATTACTATTTACGTTATTAAGGTTTTGCCGGAGTAGTAAATAAGCTCCGCTTGAAATTAAAATAGCTACAATAACAACTAATATAATTATTGCAGTTTTCCTGTTTAAATTTTCAGAAGAATCTATCATAAATTTTTATAAATATTTAGATAGGAGGGCGGACTATAGACCACCCTCCTAATTATAAAAATGAACCGAGCTACTCAATCACCAAACCTTGAACTGGTATAGGTGGTAGCCCCAAATAGGCAAGTAATGACGAGCAATCATGCCTTTCCCGATACCACCGATGTAGTTCGCATCAATGACGTCGATTTTTGTTGCCCGGCCATACCTATCCCTGGCTAATACACTAAATACAATTGCGGTATGAGGAATTCCGTAGAGATCAGAACGCTGGATAATATCACCAGGTTTGCACCAATATATACTGCCATGGGCGTAGCGATAACCAGTTGGCAAGTTATACCTATAGCCGGTTGCCCGCTGCACCACGCGTCTTGCAAACACCTTGCAAGTTC
>JADFTK010000067.1 GCA_022560375.1 Patescibacteria group bacterium | reverse complement strand
ATGTAATAAACAATCTTATGAAAGCTCTAGTCTACCAAGGTAAAGAAAAAATAGTCGTCAAACAAGTGCCCAAGCCAACCATTGGCACACATGATGTGCTGATGCAAATAAAAAGCGTGGGGATTTGTGGCACTGATCTGCATATTTATCGCGGGGGCATGAACATTCCACGGGGAACTATTCCCGGGCATGAATTCTCCGGAATTGTCACTGAGGTAGGGAAGCACGTACATAACGTAAAAAAAGACGACCATGTGGTGGCTGAGCATGTAGTCACCTGCGGGAAATGCTCTTTTTGCAAACTGGGCAAATCGACCCTGTGTACTAATCGTAAAGTTATTGGACTTGATAAACCAGGTGCCCTGGCAGAATTTTTATCTATCCCAGCGGATTTAGTTTTTTCTTTTCCCAAATCAATAAGTTTTGACGAGGCCGCCTTAATTGAGCCTCTTTCCATAGCACTTTACGCGGTGCGTGAAGCTGGTTTCTTACTCAATAAAAAAGTGGCGGTAGTTGGCCAGGGACCAATTGGCCTACTGCTAGATCAAGTCTTATCCGCGGCTGGTGCCCTGGTAACCGGCATTGATATCAGGCAAAATACTTTGACCTTTGCCAAAAAAATGGGTTGGGCCCATCATACCATTAATACAAAAACTCAAAACCTGGCTAAACGCATGCGGGAAACAAAGGCCACTGATGGCTATAATAGAGTCTTCGAAGCGGTGGGTAATGAAGCAACAGCTGCCATGAGCTTTGACATAGCCCGACGGGACGGTGACGTATTTCTCCTGGGAATTTTTGATTCCCCCGCCAAGATTGATTTGATGAAGATTATCAAAAAAGAATTAAACGTATTTGGCTCTTGGACTTGTGCCTACTCATTTCCTGAATCTATTGAATTAGTCTGGAGAAAAAACGTCGATCTCAAAAGTCTTATTACGCACACCTATCCATTTGAAGATGGACCCCGGGCTTTTGCCGAAGCCAATAGCTACTCAGATAAAAGAATCAAAACGATAATTAAATTCTAAATGGCAGAATATAAATTAATTTTAAAAGAAAAAGAAAAGGTAGCACGAGAAACTGTCTCCTTTCGTTTCGAAAAACCAAAAGGCTTCGATTATTTGCCTGGACAATTCTTAACCTTGATCTATGAAAACATGCCCTTTACAGATAAGAAAGGTAATCGCCGTAGCATGTCCATCGCCTCTTCTCCTACCGAGCCGTTAATCCATATTACTATGAGAATAGGAAGCTCAGCATTTAAGCGCAGCCTGGAACAAAGTAAACCAGGGGATCAATTCACTGCCACGGGACCCTTTGGAAAATTTTGCATGCCCGAAGATGTATCAGTGCCGTTAGTCTTTTTAGCCGGTGGAATAGGTATCACTCCGTTTCGCGGCATGCTAAAATATTCTATAGATAAAAAAATTCATCGTGATATCTCCTTGATCTATTGCAATAGCTGCATCAAAGACGCAGCCTACTTGGATGAAATACAAAAATGGGCTAATGATTATGACTTTATTAATTACATCCCGACGATGACGGATAAAGACTGTGTGGAACCTGAATGGACAGGTTGTATTGGCTTGATCACCCCGGAACTACTCAGAGATAATCTACCTGATATCATGAAACCAAACTATCTTATTGTTGGGCCACCAGGCATGGTCGAGGCTATGGTTAATATGTTGCACGAACAAAAAATAACCGATGATAAAATATTAATAGAAAAATTTACCGGCTACTAACTTGCTAATAGAAATGGTCTTCAATTTCGCACCCTAGGCTAGGGTGTTTTATAAATATTATAAATTATCTATTTTAGCAGCCAAAATAAAATCATTATCATGAAGACCGCCAATGGCATGGGTCCACAGGGTAAAATCAACTTTGTTATAATGCACACAAAAATCCGGGTGATGCCCTTCCCTCTCTGCTAAATCCTCTACCTGACGGAGGAAAGCCATAGCCGCCCTAAAATCTTTGAACTTAAAACTCTTACGCAATGTATTAATAGATTTTCCTCCTTGTTTTTTGGGTTTAACTTCCCAGCCAGATACTTGCTCTAAATAATCATTAATCTGGTCATCAGCTAATGGTGGAATTCCCCCCTTACAAGGCACACATTTTTTGGATAATAAATCCTCAGTCATACTAATAATGTAGCTTAATTACAGATCATTGACAATTACTGGACGCAAGGACACACCCCCTTGTCAGATTTCTGGTAAAGACTTTTGTCACCTAGCCCCTGACTCATTTGACATAAGTTGGTAGATGAATTATAGTTTTTAAAACTATAAAAAAATGTACCTTAACTCTCATTTTCCAGGAGGACTAAAATGTTTAAAATAAGTGTCGACGTCAGCCCTTTTGAACAAGTGTGTTACCTTATTTACCGCCGGGTAAAAAAACTCAAGCAAGTTCCGTTTCTTTTCCTGTGCGATGCCATCAGTGATCTTGCCACCGAGCATTCCATGGATACTGATACAGATTATCCCTTTTGTTTACCAGATCAAGTGGGATTCGGCGGGCTGATTTTCCCGCATGAAATTTTTCTGGACCCGGAGCCATATCCGGATTCAACCAAGTCTCCGCAGTCGCGGATACTAAAGCCCAATTTCTGGCGTAATATTATTCGAAAATACCGCGGTAAAAAAATTACCAACGTAGCCGTTATCAGTTTCGCCAATGAAATATCGGCTAAGCTAGACCTGGCAGTTTAAAAGCTGACAATTCATTACCTCCCCCTACGCTTAATCGCTTAGGGGGACTTTTAAATAACTTGGCCAATTCGGCTAAAGCCTCTGTCCACAAAAAGTGCAGTACTGGCGCTTCAATGTGTCTCGCATATGTTCATGGGAGCCGTCATCACATTGTTGACTGCCTGCAAAGGTGTCACTTTGGTATTTTTTACCACAAAGCACACAGTATGGACCCCGACCTACGTGTTGACACGCAACACTAGTTTTTTCAGTGCGTCATCCACCGCCGCCACAAATACTCATGATAATCCTCC
>JADFTK010000029.1 GCA_022560375.1 Patescibacteria group bacterium | reverse complement strand
TATTGGCCAGAATTGGCGAGTCAACTGAATAATCACCTCGGATAGTACCCGGCTCTGCAAAGCGTGGGAGAGTATTACCGATCATCATTCTGACCGCATCAACAGCATGCAAGCCCTGAATCAATAATGCCACCACAGGACCTGAGCTCAAAAACTCCATATTCCATCCTCGAACCATTTTACCGATCTCGTGAGCATCCTTAGTGCCTAGCTCTTCATCAGGATCACGCCCATATTCTTCATAGGACTTGATTGTTTTTTCGCCAACAGACGTTAGATATTCCTTGTCACTAGGATAATGTTTTGCCACCATATCCTTGTCCACCCAGACCATCTTCATAGCAATGAACTTAAATCCAGCTTTTTCAAAACGCGAAATGATTTCACCGACTAAACCTCTTTTGATAGTGTCCGGTTTCAGTAAAACAACCGTTTTTTCTTTTATCGGATCTTCAGTCATAATATTATTTTTGGATTTTCTTAGTTAAAATATATTTTACTTTCTCTACTATCTCCGCCGGGGTGTGATTAGCTTTTATAAAATAATCATCAGCCCCAAGTTTTTTACCCTTATCGACATCCTCTGACTGGCCCAGATTAGTCAAAAGAAGTACGTGAGTATCGGCGAGTTCCTTATCGTTTTTAATTTCTCTTAGCACTGCGAACCCATCCAACTTGGGCATTATTATATCAAGTAAAACTAAATCAGGCTTTTTTTCTTTAATCATGGCTAATCCTTTCTCACCGTCATCAGCTCGCATAACTTCCAGCCCTTCTTTAGAAAATTTAGTGATATACATATCAGCCAGCATTTTATCATCCTCCACTAAAATAATCTTTGATTCGAATTTCTTATTTTTTTTCTGAACAGCCATCGTTTATATATATTTATAGAACTTTATATGACTTAGTATAGCAAAATGTAAGTATTTGTCCAATATTATTCTGGATTTTTTTGGTGCCACTCTGTAGCCTGCTCATACTGATAAGCCACCTGCAGCATAGTGTCTTCATCAAATGGCTTGGACATAATCTGCAATCCGACCGGCAAACCATCGCTAAAGCCACAGGGGACAGACATGGCACATATACCACCAATATTCGCGGGGACGGTATAAATATCCGATAAATACATGGTGAGAGGATCAGCAAACTTTTCTCCAAGTTTAAACGCCACCGTAGGAGAAGTAGGAGACACCAAAACATCCACTTTTTTAAACACTTCAGTAAACTCTTTTTGGATCATGACTCTAACCTTTTGAGCCTGAACATAGTATTGATCATAATAGCCGGCTGAAAGTGCATACGTACCCAGCATTATTCGGCGCTTGACCTCGTCCCCAAATCCCTGTGCCCGAGAATCCGCATAAACTTTTTCTAAATTATCCCCATCTCTTGAAGAATGCCCGTATCTAATCCCGTCATAGCGGGCTAAATTAGATGATACCTCCGACGTCACTGTTAGTTGATAGACGGCTAGGGCATATTTAGTCAAAGGCAAACTAACTTCAACTATCTCAGCCCCTAATTCCTTTAGCTTGGCGATGGCTTTGGCTACTATTTGTTTGATGGCGAAATCCATACCCTCAATGAAGTACTCCTTGGGCATGCCTATTTTCATCCCTTTAATATCATTATTAATACTATCCAAAGAGATGTCTGGCTGATCCGAAGATGATGAATCCTGCGCATCTGGCCCAGCTATTGCTTGCAACAGGTAGGCAGCGTCCTTAACCGACTTGGTAATAGGCCCTACCTGATCTAGAGAAGATGCCATAGCCATTATCCCGTACCGGGAAACTCGGCCGTAAGTCGGTTTTAGTCCTACCGTGCCGCAGAATGATGCTGGCTGTCTGACTGATCCTCCTGTATCAGTGCCTAGTGCGGCTAGGCACATATGAGCTGCCACCGCCGCCGTTGAACCTCCAGAAGAGCCTCCGGGCACTCTTTCTAGATCCCAGGGGTTATGTGTTTTCTTATAAGCGGAATTTTCATTGGAGGAACCCATGGCAAATTCATCCAGATTAGTCTTACCGACAAATACCGCGCCCGCCTCTTTTAGTTTTGCTATGACTGTGGCGTCATATGTGGCCACATAATTTTCCAATATTTTTGATCCGCCGGTGGCTGGGATTCCCTTTTGCAAAATTATATCTTTAATAGCTATGGGAATACCATTTAATACTTCCTTTGATCCATTTTTGAATCTTTCATCAGCGGCATCAGCTTGATCTATTGCTAAATCTGAAGTCACTTCTAAAAAAGCCTGAACATCATTATCACGCTTTTTTATGGCATCAAGGCAAGCCTGGGTTAATTCTCGAGATGTAAATTCTCTCCCGACCAATCCCTGATGTGCTTGCTCAATTGTCAGTTCATTTAACTGCATGGGTTAATCTAAAACAGCTTTAACTTTATTCAGATTACCTGATTTATCAGGAAATTGTTTAATAATCTCTTTTACCTTATCCGATTCAGTTTTCTGGTCATTTCTAAACGCGTCATTTCGTCGTGGCAAATGAGAAGCTGATTTAACCTTAGAAGTATCAACCTCTTGCACTTGTTCTGCATACTCCAAAATAGAAGAAATCTGTTTCCCAAATTTCTCCTTTTCCTCCTCAGTCAGTTTAATCCTGGCCAAGGACGCTAATTTTCCTACCTCCTTTTTAGTTAAGGGCATATGCGTCAGTATATCACTGAATAAATCATCTCACAATTATTTTATTTCAATAGCTTTTGCCATGCTCTTTCAGAAATTGTTGGCACTCCTAGCTTTTTAGCTTTGGCAGCTTTTGATCCTGGGTTATCACCAACCACTACAAAATCAGTATTTTTAGAAACTGAACTAACCCATTTTCCGCCAGCTTGCCGTATTTTTTCCTTAGCTTCTTCCCGGGACATCGACTCCAGGATTCCAGTGACAACTATTCTTTTACCGGTCAGGCTACTTTTTCTTTTTATTACTCGTTCCGGCAATATATAAACACCTTTGCCAATTAAATTTTTTACCAAGGATATATTTTTTTTATCGTTGAAAAAAATATGGATACTCTTAGCCACCACGCCGCCAATCTCATGAACATCCTCTAGCTCGGCTAGCGACGCCTTCATGACTTTATCAATACTGCTAAACTCTCGGGCTAAATCAATAGAGGTCTCCTCACCCACGTGTCTTATGCCCAGAGCATAAATAAATCTTTGCAGAGTAACTTTTTTTGAATTTCGTATTGCCTCAATGGTATTCACTGCAGCTTTCTCAGCAAACCTCTCGAGAGGCTCCAAATCACTCTCAGATAAATCAAAAAGGTCCGCTGGATTCTTGACTAAATCAGCTTTGGCCAACTGCTCTAGTATCTTCGGTCCTAAACCCTCGATATCATAAGCTTTTTTGGATACGAAATGGCTCAACTGCTGATGTTGCATGGCGTAACAATCTTTATTGGAGCAATAGTGTGCCACCTCTTCAGATTTTTTTGTTACCGGTGATCCGCAGACCGGACACTTTTTTGGCATGTTAAATAACTTTTCGTTACCATTCCTCATTTTCGGTAAAACCTTCACAATATCCGGAATTATGTCACCGGCTTTTTGAATAATTACCGTATCACCTATTTTCACATCTAAACGATTTATTTCATCCATATTGTGCAAGGTTGCCCTAGCTACCGTACTACCAGCCACTAGCACCGGTCTCAGATGTGCCACTGGTGTCAGCGCGCCTGTCCGACCGACTTGCACTCGAATATCTTCGACAATCGTCGTCGCCTGCTCAGCTGGGAATTTATAAGCGATCGCTCCACGAGGCGCCTTACCGACTACTCCTAAACGAGCCAATAAAGAATTATCATTCACCGTGATAACAATTCCATCTGTCCAATAACCCAGTTTATCCCTTAATTTACTAATTTTTTTATAATATTCCTCCACTGACTCAACATCCTGGCAATATTGATTATGCCCACCAGCAGAAAAACCCAATAGCCTTAAAAATTTATGTGTTTGCTCATGGGTTTTCTGTCCTATGTTTGTTGGCAAATCGTAAGCGACAAAATTTAGTTTTCTCGATGCTGTTATCTGAGGATCTAGTTGTCTTACCGAGCCGGCCGATATATTTCGAGGATTAGCATATAGTGGAAGATTTTTCTTTGCTTGTTCTTTATTCGCCCGTTCAAAAACCTTCTTAGACATAAAAACCTCACCCCGCACTTCAATTTCACTAGCTACCTTTCTTCTAGTATTTCCTGGCAGATTTTCTGTCGATAATAACAAAGGTATTGCTTCTATTGTTTTTATATTTTGAGTTACATTCTCACCTACATTACCATCGCCCCGGGTAGCGGCACGAACTAAAATCCCTTTTTTGTAAATTAAAGAGATGGCTAACCCGTCCATTTTCAGCTCAGTAAAATAATCAACTTTCTGATCTGGCGGCAGGAATTTTGCTAACCTGGTTTCCCACTCTTGTATTTCTCTTAACGAAAAAGAGTCGTTTAAAGACAACATTGGGGACCGATGTCTGACCTTATCAAATTTATCCTGTGGCTGGCCGCCCACCCGCTGAGTGGGAGAATCAGGAGTAATTAAATCTGGCCACTGCCTTTCTAGATCATCCAACTCATGTTTTAGGGAATCCAAGGCAGCATCCGTGATTTCTTGTTTATCCAAAACATGGTAAAGATAACGGTGGTGGTTAATCTCTTTTTTAAGTTTTTCGATCCGGACTTTTGCTGTCTGCTTATTCATATGATTTAGAATTTATGCGCCTCGTGGTAAAATATAATTACTTATTATCTAAATGCTAATGAGATGAAAAGAATCTATATAGGTTTATTCCTTATCTCGCTGGCTACCCTGGCTTTAGAAATCTCACTGATCAGGTTTTTTTCAATTTCTCTCTGGTACCACTTTGCTTTCTTGGTAGTCAGTATTGCTATGCTGGGTCTGGCCGCGGCTGGTACTTTCCTCTCTATTAAACAACTGAAAAATCCTCTACCCATATCTTCTTTTCTTTTTTCTCTTTCAACTGTAGCCGGTTTTTTTGCTGTCAACTACCTTTCATTCGATCCATTTAAAGCAGCGCTTGATCCTTGGCATCTTCTCATTCTTGTCCTTTATTACTTATTTCTCGGACTGCCTTTTTTCTTCTCTGGTATTATTATAACCTTTATTTTAACCAAATTCCAATCTTTATCCGGTAAAATTTACTTCTTTAATTTAGCTGGTTCAGCCATAGGCAGTCTGACTGTCTTGCTGGCTTTATCTTTTTCTGCTGCTAAAACAATTCTTATAATTGCTCTACTGGGGGCGATCACCACTTTTATCTTCAGTACTAAAAAGCAGACTTTAAAATTAATTAATTCATTACTTATTCTTACACTGATAATAGTTATCTTGGCTATTCCCCTGCAAATTAAAATTTCGCCGTACAAAGAATTGAACCAGGCTCTCAACTTTTCCCAAGCAGAAATATTAGACACCACCAGAAACTCATTCTCTCGTGTAGACGTGGTCGCCAGTCCTTATATTCGCTATGCACCCGGCTTAAGTTCTCAGTATAGAAGTGATTTACCCGAACAAAAAGGCGTGACTATTGATGGCACCGGCCTTAATGCTATTACTAAAAGACAAAATACTGAATTTTTAAACTACCTGCCTACGGCCATTCCTTTTTCATTAATTGAAGAACCATCAACTTTAATTATTAATGCCGGCGCGGGCCTAGATGTACTCCTGGCCCTTGAAAATGGCGCCCAGGTGACGGCGGTAGAATCAAATCCACTGGTTATCGATTCATTAAAAACAAAATTTAATGAATTTTCTGGTAATATATATAATGAAGCAGTGGTAATCAATGATGAAGGCCGCGGTTTTATTAAAAATGCAAAAAAATACGATATTATAATCATATCTCTGGCTGGCCAGCTTGCCTCTTCATCAGCTGGACTCTACTCTTTTTCTGAAAACTACTTATTTACCACCGAAGCATTGCAGGATTATTATGAACATCTGACTGATCAAGGTGTATTGGTTATTACCCGCTGGTTGTCGTTTCCCCCTAAAGAATCATTAAGATTATTTTCCCTGGCTCTGACTATTCCACAAGCAGCCAATAAGGTGGCCATGTTCAGATCATGGACTACTTTTACCTTACTGCTGAATAAAAATGATTTCACTGAGGGAAGAATCAACAAAATTAAAGATTTTACAGCCGATAATAAATTTGACCTTATTTACTTACCCCAGACTAATTTTACTCCTAACCAGTATGGTCAGTTTGCAGAGCCGTATTATTACCAAGCTATCCAGCTAATACTAAATGACCAACAGCAGTTCTATAAAGATTACCTGTTTGCTGTGGGGCCGGTTACTGATGCCAGGCCATTTTATTCCAACTTTTTTAAATGGTCAAAAGTAAAAGAATTATTTCAGCTGGCCGGCACTAAATGGCATCCTTTCTTTGATTCCGGCTTTATGCTCCTGTTTGTATTATTGCAGGCTCTGGTCTTAAGCTTGATTCTCGTTCTGCTGCCTATCAGATTTTTTAAAAAACTTTCTGTTAAAAAAACAAATTTGGTTTATTTCTTGTGTTTAGGCCTGGGCTATTTATTCGTGGAAATAGTCTTAATTCAAAAATTGATCTTATTTTTAGGACACGTAGTCTATGCCATTTCTATAACAATTTTTACTATGCTTTTATTTTCTGCTCTGGGCAGTTTATTTTCCCAAAAATACTCAATAAAAAAACTGCCGCGGCTGTTAACGGCTCTAGTCATACTAATCATTGTCTACGCCTTAATACTGCCCACCATTATCAGCAGCTTGATAGGAAATGATCTGGCGGTAAAAATGATTTTCACCATACTACTGTTATCACCCCTGGGTTTTATAATGGGTATGCCGTTCCCCCTGGGTTTGCGCGCAATAAATAAGCAAATTATCCCCTGGGCTTTGGCGGTTAATGGCGCCGCTTCAGTCCTCAGTACTGTCTTAGCCACCTTAATTGCCCTGTCAACCGGTTATGCCTTTGTCCTAATCTTAGCTGCCCTCCTCTACCTAATAAGTATATTCTTTATTAAATCTTCATTAAAAAGTGACGAAGAGACTTTTGCCTCTTAAAACAAAGAACTGCTAAAGAAGCTAAAGCTTCTACTCCTCTTAAAAACTCGCCTCACTACATAAAAATTTATTACTCTTTAACTTGCCCGGTCATCTCCACAAACGTCACTCCGGTAATATATTCTGTGGTCACCTCATTATCTTTTTTAGTAATTAAATTTAGCGTTTGGAAACGAAAAATATTACCTAGCGGGATAACTAGCCGGCCACCGTCTTTTAACTGGTCAATTAATAATGGCGGTACATGATTTGCTGCGGCCGTAACTAAAATGGCGTCGAATGGCCCAGCCTCTGCCCAGCCATAATATCCATCAGCATTCTTTACTTCTATGTTTTCATAACCAAGGGCGGCTAAATTCTGGCTAGCGGTAGCAGCTAGCTCTTTTACTATTTCAATTGAATATACTTGCTCTACTATTTCTGCTAACACCGCTGCTTGGTAACCAGAGCCAGTACCTATTTCCAGCACTTTATCGCCCTTTTTTACCCCAGCTGCCTGGGTCATTAGGGCCACAATATAGGGCTGGGATATAGTTTGGCCATATCCTATTGGTAAGGGAAAATCTATGTATGCTTTATTTATTATATCTTCAGGTACTAACTTATGCCGCTCTACGTTTCCCATAGCTTGTAAAACTATTTCATTATCAATATCTCTTTTTTTTAACTGCTCCTCAACCATTTCATATCTCAACTGGCTGAACTTATCAGGAAAATCTATCATCCTCACTTCTTGACCTCTATCCCTATCTTTTATAAAAAAATTGAAAGCTACTAAAATTATAACTATTAGAACTAAAACAAATCCAATTATTTTATAACTAACCTTTCTCATATACTTATATTCATAGCCTTATTATACCTCAACTATGCCTGTTTTCAAACAAAAGATAGGACTAGTAATCCTAATCCTATCTTTCTAACGTATTACGTTAATTGATCGTGTTTATATAGAACACGGATCGGTGAATGTTGCCACGTAATCGGCGCAAGCCTGATTACCCGGAGGAATTCCATTACATTGACAAATTGACATTTGTAGACATTTATCCTCAAGATTATCCGGACACTTATTCGTTGTACCACTACATGTTAACCATACATCGTTCCATTCAGAACAGGAAAGGTTATCCACTAAGAAACCTCCAAGTCCATCCGCATCATCTATACCTATATCATCACATACTTTGCTGCCGCCACAGGCTGCACCTTCGCCTGGCCCAGGCAATGGGTAATCCTGGGAAGCTAACCAGTCGGCACCAGCTATGTTAAGGGTAAAGGTTTGATTTGAGCTTTTTGATCCATGGCCAGAGCTAGCCACAACTTTCCAGGTGTACTCCCTGCCGGGCAGTAGACCAGTGGCTGTATAACTAATTGAACCCATTTTACTAGACACTTGTTCTGTACTAGGATCATTAGTTTCCCAAATATGTACCGTGTAACCCATATTCATGTGGCTGGCATTGGCGGATTTAATAAAACTCCAGGGAGACGATTGAGTGATATTATCAAAGTAACCTTGTTCAACAGACGCCTGCCAGGTAAGGAGCACTTCGTTACTCTGTTCATCTACACCATTATCTGGGGACAGTAGATTAAATGCAGACGGCGAACCGCCGGTTCTTATTGCTGGTCCATCCTTACTTAGCCTTGGAGTTGCTAAATATGCGATCAGGCCGCTACCGGCTGTTACCAGAGCTAGGATGGCGATACCTGTCGCCAGTTGAACAGCAATACTAGTTTTTGTGGAAACTTCTACGTTTTTTTCATTATCCATATTTTCACCCCCTTTCTACAATATATATAAATTTATTAAATTGTGTGTAATATTATTATAGAACGTTTCAGACTCATGATGCTCAGATTAATATCCCCTTTTTTTAAAACAGATGATTAACGCGATTTCTTTGGCGGCCTCGGTTGAGCCTTATTATGCACCACTATCCCCCCGGCTACATAAGTATGGTAGGTATCAACTTCCAGATTATAGACTGTCACCTGTTCGTCAACTATATTGATAGTGTTAATAGTTACCGGCTCGCCCTGGTTATTGAGTAGAGTATCGCCAATCCCAAGTACCCCGATCTCCACCCAGGCTCCATTTGAATAGACTTCATGATTAGGCGTGACTTTCAGATTGTCATTGATTATTAAATAGTTATCCGCTTCGTGCTCAAAGAAATTCAATACTGCGGCTTCTTTGAAGGAATTAGTAGCTTCATCATAGGCTACAACTATGTCCCCCACCTGTATTTCTTCAATAGGTTTAGATTGGTTATTGGGTAATTGAATAGGGGTTCCCGGCAGGAAACAACTTCCATCATCGCCACCGCCAGAATTATAGCTGCAAGCACCACTCAATGTACAGGTATAGTTAGTCGGGCAGGTATAGCCACATTGCTGGCAATTATTTGTTAGTGAGCCACTATCGCAATATTGCTGACTTACATTACACTGTCCATATATAGTCCCATCGGAACAACGGTTGAAGTAACTGCCCTCTAGGCCGGTAGTATTTTGGAAAGTTGGCCACTCCAGCGCTCTCAGGGCGACTGCATTAGGCGGATTATATCTAAATATATGCACTTCATTATCCGCATCGGACAAATACTCTCCAGTAACTATCTCCATAGTACCATCCTGGGTTATATCACCCACTACCGGCTGGGTAACCCCATTGTTATATATGCCGGGGATAGGAAAGCCAACCACCGGCACACCGTTGTGGTACCAGGCCTCTAAGAAGGCGTTATCCACAATATTAGACAGAGACGGATTAGTGCCAGCTAAAATCTCTTGGGTGTCATCGCCGTTCAGGTCAGCTAAAGAGATCTTATAGACGTGGGCAGCGCTGACCGGCCAGCCAGAGACTACAGAACCATCATGGTGCCAAGCATTTATACCATTTATCAGCGGTGTAGGCATCACGATTTCCATATCACCATCATTATCCAAGTCGCCAATAACCGGTGTTTCCGGACCAAGAGATGGATGATTTACCGGCCAGCCTGATACAGCTATACAATTATCATTCAGAGCATACATTAAACCGTTGGTAGAGCCAAAGACTATTTCCAATTTATCGTCACCAGCTATATTGGCCACTGCTGCGGCAGTTAAAATATTGTTATCGGCTGGGGGAGAAATAGTACAGGCACCATAATCACTACCATCGCCATTCCAGATATATACCTGCCCGTTACCAGCTAGTATTACTTCATTATTGCCATCTTGATTTAGATCAGCAATGATCGGAGATTTATCAGAGATAAAAGTATTAGCGTCCAGGGTTTTATCATCCCAACCAGCTAAAATATCTCCGTTTTTATCAAAGGCCATAACTTTATTTGTGGCGCCATCTATACTTCCTATACCAACTACTATATCGTCGAAACCGTCATTATCAATATCTCCAACAGCAGCCGCATGGCTAATATCACCTGGTAAAGGAATTGGCCATCCGGAGACGTCACTACCGTTGTGATTAACCACGTAGAGCATGTTTTCATCATCACCACCACCAGTCCAAATCATAGTCCCAAAGACTATCTCTGGCTCAGGGTCGTCATCAAAGCTACCGGTGATGGGCATAGCCGCACTGGTAAAGCCGTTAACTGATAGCGGCCAGCCGGGAACAGTACTCCCATTTTGATAAAAAGCATAAACATTATCCTTGACAGTTATTATAATCTCCAGGGCAGCATCAGCATCCAGGTTAACTAAGAGCGGAGTGGACCAGGAATCAGTGGCTCCGGCAACCGCGGCAGTTATTGGCCAGTTACCAAGGGTAGGAATGATGTGGGGATAGACCCCAAGAAAATCGCCATTATCCCAAGCCCAATCAGTGGTTAGTTGTAATATACGATCATTGTCATAATCCGAAATATAAATATTATTGCCAATGACCGTTACATCTCTAGGAATATTTAAATGGGTAAAGTCATTGCCGGCCACTCCAGATACTCCGAAAACATTCACCGGCTGGGTTAATTCCTTATCAAGAGTTATCAATTGATGTTGATTCGTCGTCACATAGACGATACCTCCCTCTACATGCACCCCATATGGATCAACAATGCTAAAGGTGGATATAGGATTTAGATCTTGGTCATATTTTCTTATTAAATCAGCGGCTGCATCAGCCACATAAATATTATTCTGATCGTCTGTAGCGATTCCTTGAATGCCATCTCCAAAAGTTGGATCTCGCAAATCAACAGTATAAGTAGCTGTACCAAATGGAGCGGATGGCCTCCATGGGGAAGATTGCTCGACATGCACATTAGATCTATCCTCAAAAACCGAAACATACCTAAAAGCTGACATTACCACTAAGTCACCATTTTTATTACCCACCGCATCTAATAAATAGCCGATATCATCCCACACTTCAAGCGGATCATCATCTAGATTCATGTCCCAGGCATACCTTCTTAATTCTCGAGCAGGCCAGCTAGGATTCATATCACCAACGTAGCTTAGTAATAAATCACCGGTCGGCTTATCCACTCCAACATTATAGTACTGTTGAATAGATGGCTTACTAAGTAGCACTTCACAATTTGTTAAATTGGCATCACACCGATTAAAGGTAGATGGATTTATCCAGTATTCAGTATAAAAAATAGAATTATTGGACGATGCAATTCCTTCACTCTTTGGGGCTGGATCTATCACTGCTGTTTCTAATATTGTGTTACCGGTAAAAATATTAAAATCGAATTTAAGATTCGTAACAGGACAATCTGCGCCGTAACTAAGCTGGAAAGGATTACTGAAATTATCGGTTATTTGATTATGTGGAATTACTGAGTAAGTTGAAAAACTATTTATGAAAGTAACGCAAGGATCATTTGAATATATAGCAGCTGAGACATCAGTAGCATCCGCCAGACCGTAATTTTTTAATGTCAGGATAATATCTACTGTTTCACCAGGTTCAATTTTACCATTGGCGCTCACCTCAGTCCCATCATCATCATCTATTACAGAATCATCAATAGTGTGTTCAAAGTAAAGGGTATGTGACTTATCAGGAGCGGTTAATGTGTTGTAAGGATTAATAACCCCATGTTTAAGTGTTTTAAATTGTGGTACTGGAATATCATCAGTATTGCTCATTATTCGTCCCTTAACCATTGTATTAGTCATAGAAGGATCATATGCCAATAGTAAAGCAGCTAACCCTGCTACGTGTGGCGAGGCCATAGAGGTGCCGGGTAATACTTTATATCCGCTAGTGTGGCCATACCAAGGCTCGGATGCCAAGGGGGGATCAGAACTGGTAATAGGTACGGTGGAGAGTATATCATCACCCGGTGCTGCAGCGTCTATCTTCCTGCCCCAGTTGGAAAAACCAGATCTTTCCCAATCCGCACCAGGCTCTTTATTAAGAGAGCCAACAGAAATCACATTTTCATGGTTACCCGGCAACACTCCTCCAAACCTTACCACGTCAACCATATCATTACCGGATGCTGCAACCAAGACCAATCCTAAACTATGAGCGTAGTCCAGTGCGTCAGAAACTAGTTGATCGCTAAAATATCCATACCAACTCATGTTTATGATATCGGCGCCATGATCCGCAGCAAATATGATTGAATCAGCCAGCCACACGCTCAATCCCTTGCCTTGCACATTTAGAGCCTTGACGGGCATAATAGTACAATGAGGACACATACTAGCCACACCAGTGTTATTGGTGTATTGAGCTGCAATAGTACCGGCCACATGCGTGCC
Source organism: Patescibacteria group bacterium (assembly GCA_022560375.1). GTDB lineage: Bacteria > Patescibacteriota > Patescibacteriia > UBA10025 > JAHIVO01 > JADFTK01. The sequence goes on along the minus strand of JADFTK010000029.1, from coordinate 1,347 downwards.
GTGTCCCCGATCATCCATGGGGTTATTATCTGGCAATCTTGGAGAAGAAACACATACTCCGCCATCCAATCCATCGCAATCTACAAAATCCCAACCATGGACATTACCAGCATTGCCCAGAATACCAGTTGTCAGCTGGCGTTTTTCTATGCGCCAATTGAAATTAGGACCAATAGTTTCACCCACTACATACATATAGCTACCATCAATAATCATCCCATATGGTGTTAATGTATCATTGGTATTAATTATAATGCCACCAACTCCAAAATTCGAATCAGGCGTGCCGTCAAGTTTTAAATAAGTTTCAAATCGCCAATCATTATTAATATCCTCAAACACGACATATATATTATTATTATCAATAGCCAGAGCAGTGCCTCTCGCCTTCCCAACATTAGTATTATCGCCTTCTATTACGCCGCCGGTCCCAAAAGAGGTGTCGGGTGTCCCATCGGTTAGTATATATTTTTCAATGCGCATATTTGGAGTATTGCCATCCCCAAATCCAACTACATATATGTTATTATCATCAAGTGTAATTTCTTTTGCTAGATGACTTCCCGCACTTCCAACCGTCACACCGCCAGAACCAAAAGTGCTATCAAGCGTCCCATCAGAAAGTAAACGCTTCTCAATGCGCCAATCCTGGCTGACATGATCTCCAGCTAAATACATATGAGTTTTATCAATGACAATAGCCACACGAGGATTTCCGGCGCCTGGACTTCTTTCCTCGCTTATAATCACTCCACTGCCACCATCACCAAAATCAGGATCAGGACCACAAGCTCCGGCTGTACATAGTTGGCCATTAGACAATAAACGTTTTTCAATTCGCCAATCGGAAGTGGCATCAGTTCCATCATGCCCAGTTAAATACATATAACTTTCATCAATGGCAATATCACTCAAATAATGAGTAGTATTTTCACCTAATATCTCACCATTACCAGTATAGGTACATGTGCCGGAAGAACAATCATAGCCAAAGCCAACGCCGTCACAAGGCGCAGCATCAGAGCATAAGCTTCCGTCACTTAATCGGCGTTTCTCAATGCGCCAGTTTTGATCATTGTTATAGTACCCCGCTACATACATATAGTAAGAATCTATACTAATTGACCTAGCCTGATAAGTACCATCACCCGTGGTTACTACGCCATCTGAATCAAAGTTTGGATCAAGCGTACCGTCAAAAAGCGAGCGTTTTTCAATGCGCCACCCACCACCAAATCCAGCTATATACATATGACTTGAGTCTTTTGCAATATCCTTAGGTCTTTCATTAGATCCTGCAGCTGTACTATCACTCCACACTATCCCGTTATTTCCTCCAAAATTTAA
>JADFTK010000028.1 GCA_022560375.1 Patescibacteria group bacterium | reverse complement strand
CTTTTCCCACCATGCTAAAAAATAAAATACTGGCCAGCCTTTTTTTTGAGCCTTCAACTAGAACTAGATTCTCCTTTGAATCCGCCATGCAACGATTGGGCGGATCGATAATATCTCTAGCAGATGGTAAGGTCAGCGCCGCGGCCAAAGGGGAATCACTTTCTGACTCAATAAAAATAGTAGAAAAGTATTGTGATGTCATAGTCATGAGGCACTCCTTAGAAGGCTCAGCCCGTTTAGCTGGCGAAGTGTCTAGCAACCCGATTATCAACGGAGGGGACGGAGCTAATCAACATCCCACCCAAACCTTTCTGGATCTTTTTTCTATACTAGAGACTCAGGGCACACTGGCCAAGCTGAACGTGGCTATTGTTGGTGATCTAAAATATGGGCGCACCACTCACTCACTGGCCTACGCACTGGGCCTGTTCAAATCCAAACTACATTTTGTTGCTCCACTAGCCCTACAAATGCCTAAATACGTTATCCGGGAACTCAAGAAAATAAAAGCAAAATTTTCTTTTCACCAACGGCCTGAGCCAATCATGTCCAAGTTGGATATATTTTATGCCACCCGCATACAAAAAGAGAGGTTCCCCGACCCTCTGGAATATGAAAAAGTAAAAGACGCCTATATTATTACCAATCAACTTCTGACTAAAGTTAAGAAAAAATTTCGTATCCTCCATCCTCTGCCACGAGTCAATGAAATAAATTATGAAGTTGACGATACTCCTTATGCCTATTACTTTGAGCAAGCTAATAACGGATTATATGTTCGCGAGGCACTTTTAGCATTAGTCCTAGGAAAGGTAAAATAATATGAGAGCTTTTAAAGTTTACGCTATCAAAAACGGCACAGTTATTGACCATATTCCCCAAGGAGTTGGTCTAGATATCATCGAACTGCTTCAGCTAAGAAAATCAAACAAGGTAGTGACGCTAGGCAGTGGGTTTCACAGTAAAAAACTGAAGAAAAAAGATATTGTCAAAATAGAAGATAAAGAATTTTCACCTGAAGAAACAAACAAAATTGCCATAATTGCTCCAACAGCATCTCTTAATATAATCCGTGACTTCAAAATTATTAAAAAATTCAAGGTTAAACTTCCGGATGAAATTGTTGGCATTGTGAAATGCCCAAATCCCAATTGCATCACCAACCATGATAATGTAAAAACCAGATTCTACCGTGAAGCGACCAAAGAACTGGTCGGGCGCTGCGCTTACTGCGAAAGATACTTCAATCTGGATAAAATAGAATTATTATAAATTAAGTGAATCTTGCTACCAAAATATCTTCCCTATCTCTCTCCAATCCCACCATGCTAGCTTCGGGCATACTAGGTGTAACTCGAGGCTCCCTCAAATATGCCATGGAAAATGGCGCCGCAGCCTGTGTCATTAAATCAATTAGTCTAGAGGAAAGAACTGGGCATCACGCTCCCAACATGATTACGTTTGAAGGCGGCATGCTGAACGCGGTAGGATATTCTAACCCCGGTGTCAAAGAGGCAAAAAAAGAATTCATTAATTTAAAAGAGCTACCCGGTCCGGTCATTGCCAGCATCGTAGGCAAGGATGCCGAAGAATTTGCCGCCATGGCCGAAGAATTACTGCCCGGAGAATTTTCTGCAGTAGAGATGGTATTGTCTTGCCCCCACACGCCTGGCTACGGTACCATGGCTGGGCAAAGCTCTCCGGACATCACCGAGAAAATAACCCAGGCGGTCCGAGCCAAAACCGACTTACCTCTATTTGTGAAACTCTCCCCAGATAGTCCCGGCATTGGCCAAGTTGCTAAAGCAGCTGAGGCAGGCGGGGCCGACGCTATCACCGCAGGCAATACTATGGGGCCAGGCATGATTCTGGATGTGATAACTGGCCAGCCAATTTTGGACTTCAAAATGGGCGGAGTGTCGGGAGCCGCCTTACGACCGATAATGGTACGCTGCATTTACGATATCTACAAATCTGTATCTATCCCAATTATTGGCTGCGGAGGCGTGATCAATGGCCGTGATGCAGTAGAAATGATGATGGTCGGAGCCTCAGCTGTGCAAGTAGGAACCGCCATTCACTATCGGGGTATTGAGGTCTTTAACAAAATAACTAAGGAAATTGAAGATATACTTGAGCAACGCGGAGATTCATCTATTAAAGATATTATTGGATTTACCCATAAGCTGGAAGAATAATGGAAAATATATTTAAAAATATTGAACAGCCAATCTCTCTGCCTATCAAAAGAGTGGTTCAAGAAAATGCCAATGTAAAAACTTTTTATTTTGCCACGAGCCTAAAATCTAAACCAGGACAGTTTGTCATCATGTGGCTGCCCAGAATCGATGAAAAGCCATTCAGCATCGCCTTTGATGAAGCTGGAGAATTAGGACTGAGCGTGGCCAAGGTCGGTCACTTTACAGAAAAATTATTTGCCCTAAAAGACGGCGACTTAGTCGGGATACGTGGTCCCTATGGGACACACTTCAGTCTGAAAAATGATTTCAAAAAAATACTTCTAGTGGGTGGCGGTTATGGTGTCGCCCCACTGGCCACTCTAGCCGAGGAGGCTATGAAAAAAAATATTGATATTGATTTTTGCAACGGTGCCAGGTCTAAAAATTTTTTACTCTTTCAGGAACGACTAAAAAAATTAAAGGCCAACGTCTACACCACCACTGACGATGGGACAGCTGGAGAAGTAGGCACGGTAGTCGACACAGCATCCAAACTAATGGCGGAAAATAAATATGACAGCGTCTACACCTGTGGTCCGGAATTAATGGAAAAAAAGATTGTGGGACTATCCCATGATCATCATACTGCCTGCCAGGTAAGCATTGAGCGCTATATGAAATGCGGTTTTGGTATTTGCGGACAATGTACTATAGATTCATCCGGCCAGCGCATGTGCCTAGAGGGACCAATAGTGCCAGGTGACTTTGCCTTGGCTCAGGAAGAATTCGGCCGTTTCCATCGTGGGGCCAGCGGTAAAAAAATATCATTCTAGATGACGACTTTGCTAAAAAACTGTACCTTGGCAAATAAGCTAAATGTTAATATTACGATTACTGATGGTACTATTACAGCCATTGGTAATCAAACGAAGGCGGATAAAATAATAGATATAAAAGGTAAAACCGTCCTACCAGGAATAATTGACTCCCATGTTCATTTCCGCGAACCAGGAGGCGAGCAAAAGGAAGATTGGCTGACTGGCTCAATGGCAGCTGTCGCTGGTGGGGTCACCACAGTTATCGACATGCCCAATAACGACCCGCCTATCACTGATCTAGCCACCTTGAATAAAAAAAGAAAGTTAACAAAAAAAAGTTTAGTAAATTTTGGGTTTTTCTTTGGGGCAACCACAAACAATATTGAGGAAGTACGGAAAGTAAGCGGTATTGCCGGAATAAAAATATATGTTGGCTCATCAACCGGCAATCTGCTAGTGGCTCAGGATGATGATATAAAAAAACTTATGGAAATACCCAATATAAACTGGGTGATACATGCCGAAGACGAAGAACTGATCCGGAAAAATTCCCAACAAATTAGCGAGAATAGTAATTCGGCCATCCATTCACAAATACGTAATCGTCAGGTAGCGATGAAAGGCGTCGAGCGAGTAATCGACCTAGCCAAAGAAACAAACGCTCGCATTCACATTTGCCACATAAGTACCGCCGAAGAAGTATCCCTAATAAAAAAGGCTAAGAATGCTAATCTACAAATTACCTGCGAAGTCAGTCCTCATCATTTATTTCTTAATGATGGAGCCTATGAAAAATTTGGTAACTTCGTAAAAGTTAATCCCCCGTTAAGAACAAAAAAGGATAATGAAGCTCTGCTAAAAGGATTGAATGATGGAATAATCGACATTATTGCCACAGACCATGCGCCGCATACTATCAAAGAAAAAGAAACGCCTTATCATGACGCGCCAGCCGGTATTCCCGAAGTGCAAACATCCCTACCTCTCATGCTGAATGAGGTAAACAAAGGCACTATTACTATAGAGCAGCTTATCGAGATAATGTCAGCCCAGCCAGCTAAATTATTTTCCCTTCAAAATAAAGGCCTAATCGCAGAAGGGTATGATGCCGATATAACGGTAGTGGATATGGATAAAAAACAGATTATAAATAAAGAAATGCTCTTATCAAAATGTGGCTGGTCGCCTTACGAAAACATGAAGATTACTGGCTGGCCAGTAATGACTTTCGTCAATGGTAATTTAGTCTACGATCAAGGGAAGATTAACCAGCAATTTAAAGGCAGAGAAATTACTTATGGAAAAATATAAACAACAATTCATTAACTTTTTAGCCGCTTCTGGAGCTTTACAATTTGGGGAGTTTACCCTCAAAAGCGGCCGTCTTTCTCCCTATTTCATCAATACGGGATTGTTCGAAACTGGTGAACAAATTGCGACTTTAGGCAAGTACTATGCGGAAGCTATCCAAGATGCTTGGCAAGATAATTTCGACATTATTTATGGGCCTGCGTATAAAGGTATACCTCTATGCGTGGCAACAGCCGCGGCCCTAGCCACAGAGTTTCATATCAATAAATCTTATACTTTCAATCGTAAAGAAATCAAGGATCATGCTGATAAAAAATTGTTGGTCGGACATCAACCTCAAGATGGCGAACGATTGATAATTATCGACGACGTTATAACGGATGGCGGTGCCTTAATCGAATCAATGGATTTATTAACCAACATCGCTAAATTAAAATATACTGGCGTTATACTGTCGGTTAATCGTCAAGAAAAAACTAAAAAGGGTAAAAACGCCGTAGCCAGCTTCGAAGAAAAATACGACATGCCTATTAAATTCATTACCACCATTAGTGAAATAATAGAGTATCTACATAACCGAGAGGTAGATGGTAAAATATTAATGGACGATAAAAAACTAAAACAAATAAAAGAGTATTTATCAGAGTACGGAATATGAGCATCAGTGGCCAATCTTATTCTCAAAGAGCCAAGGCCATTAGTAATCAGATAGCAAAAAAACTACTACTACTAATGGATGACAAGGGAACGAACCTGTGTCTGGCTAATGACGAAACCAATCCAGAAAAAATGCTGGACAATGCCGACCGAGTAGGCGCAGACATTGCCCTGCTCAAAACGCATATAGATGTGGTAGAAAATTTTACCCCAAAAATCATTACCCAGCTTCAGAGTCTGGCTAAACAACACGGCTTTTTAATTTTTGAAGACAGGAAATTTGCTGATATTGGGAATACTGTTAAATTACAATACGCCAAAGGTATTTATAATATTGCTAGCTGGGCCGATATTACTAATGCTCACGTAGTACCTGGCCCTGGAATTATTGAAGGGTTGAGAGAGGTTGCTAATACTATCGATGAACCGCGTGGATTAATCCTGCTAGCTCAAATGAGCTCCAAAGGAAATTTAGCAACTGCTGGCTATACGTCTGAAGCCATAAAAATGGCTAAAGAATACCAAGATTTTGTCATTGGCTTCATAGGTAATGGCGGCAATGTTAATGAGCTAAAAAAATTGTCTGGTGAAGCTGGTGATGATTTTTTAATATTAACCCCCGGGGTTAAACTCGGTGGCGGTGGTGATAAACTGGGCCAAAAATATACCACCCCGTCTGATGTGATTACCGCCGGCGCTGACGTGATAATAGTCGGACGAGGTATATATAGCAGGGATAACATTAAACAAGCTGCACAGCAATACCGAACCGCTGGTTGGGAAGCGTATAAAAAAAGAATCAGTACCTAGCCTGTCATTGCGAGCGAATGCGAAGTAATCTCTGAGATTGCCGCGCCCTCGCTCCCACTCGGGCTCGCAATGACAAATAAAAATATCTACTATTAAACTACAACCATTAACTACCACCTAATTATGAAACATTGCCTACATTTAAAAGACTGGTCAGCCGATGACATTCGAAATGTTATTGAACGCGCTATAGAAATTAAAAAAAATCCTGAGAAATATAACAATATACTGAAAAATAAGACTTTAATCATGCTCTTTCAAAAAAGCTCGACTCGCACCCGCCTTAGTTTTGAAACTGGCATGACTCAGTTAGGCGGCCACGGGATTTTCCTGGATCAAAAAACTACCCAGTTTGCTCTGACGGATTACCGAGATGAAATACGGGCGGTTATGCGTTTTGGGGACGTACTAATGATGCGATCCAAGGAATACAAAGATGTGGCTACCGCAGCCTCATTCAATCATATCCCGGTAATAGATGCCTGTTCAGAAAAATACCATCCATGTCAGACATTAGGCGACTTGCTCACTATGGCCGAGCATTCTGGAGGATTGGATAAAGTAAAAAAAGTAGTGTGGCTGGGCATTGAAAATAACGTCAGTAATACTCTCAAACTGGCGTGTACCAAACTTGGCATCGATATCTTCTTGGTAACGCCAAAGGTTCATGAGATCAGTGTCGATGAAGAATTAAACAAAATGGCTGATGATACTGGCCATGTACACAAAACTCTCGATCTACAGGAAGCCCTAGCAGGTGCCGACTACGTTCACACTGACACCTGGATGGATATGGAATTTTTCGATGATGGCAAGGTCAAGGCAGAATATCAAACCGAATATGACAAGCGCATCGCCATGTTTAAACCCTATCAGCTCAATGTCCAGCTAATTGAAGAGCATGCACCCCATGCCAAAATTATGCACTGCATGCCCTGCCATGTTGGCTACGAAATAACGACTGATGCTATTAACCACAAAAACTCAGTCATCTTTGATCAGGCAGAAAACCGCATGCACGCCCAAAAAGCAATTATTCTATATCTGTTAGGAAAATAAGATAATCACTTCAAATCACCTTGTCTACTAACTATAGCTGTAGCAATTTTTTAATATTGACAGAATTTTAATAATAATCTAACATCACCAAGCAAATGATGTTCATTATACAAAGGAGGTAGCCATGGATATTGGCTCCATATATATTCCGGAAGTCTTGCTATACCTATTTCTGGGATTGGCGGTACTGTTTATTTTATGCTACCGTCGACGAGTCACCCATGACGGTCAATGGGAGCTAGGCGATAAAAAGAGCCATGCGTGGACCGACGAATTGACTGGTACTTCATTTGCCACTAAGTACCGAGTGCTCATGCCTAATGAGCTAGGAAGTCGTCGCCAGAAATTTGGTAAGCCTGTCTGGTCATGGCCAATTACCATAGTAGTACTTGCTCTCGTGGCATTAACCCTACATGGTATTGGTATCATTTAATAAACCGCCGTATTTCATAGAAAAAACGGTGGTTTTTTTATTAACGTATTTGTCAGCTACACCATAATATGTTAAAATACGCTTTGTTTAGGGGGTATTTAGCCTCTATCTAATTTATAATACTAATGTATCTCCAAAAACTAGAAATTCAGGGATTCAAGTCGTTTGCAGATAAAACCACTTTAGAATTTACGCCAGGGATTACCGCGATTGTTGGCCCTAATGGCTCTGGGAAATCTAATATAGCTGATGCTGTGCGCTGGGCCCTGGGCGAACAAAGTTTAAAGAACTTACGCGGCAAAAAATCCGGCGATGTGATATTTGCCGGCTCTGATAAGAAACCTCGACAGGGCTACTGCCAAGTTGATTTGTATTTGAATAATGAAGACAGAAAAGCCCCCATAGACTACTCGGAGATTGTCATCTCCAGAAAAATGTCCCGTGACGGCGAGGGAGAATACTTCATCAACAAAAATAGAGTGCGTCTCCATGACATACTAATGCTTTTAGCTAAATCAAATTTTGGCCAACGCAGCTACAGTATTATTAGCCAGGGGACGGTGGATACTTTTTTAACTGCCACGCCGTCTCAGCGAAAAGAATATTTTGATGAAGCCGCAGGTGTTCGACAATTTCAAATAAAAAAAGACCAGGCTGAAAATAAACTACGCCAAACCAAGGAAAATCTAAGCCAAGCTGATCTACTCATTCAGGAAATAGATCCGAGATTACGCTCTCTGACTCGACAGGTACATCGATTAGAACGTCGTGAAGAAGTGACCAAACAACTGAAAGAAACTCAAACTAAATACTACACTGGCCTATGGCACGACTTGAAAAATAAACACTCTCAGGAAGAGAGTAATTACCAAAAGGCCGACGCCGAACGATCAATTATTACTGAAGCGGTTAGTACTTTACAGCATAATATGCGGCAACTAGCCTCAGGCTCATCCAGGCAAGAACTTTTTCAAAAACTTCAAAGGGAATATGACCAATTAGTAACAGAAAAAAATAAACTGCTCAGAGAGCAGGCCTCACTAAAAGGTGGGCGAGACAACCAGCATATTCAGCAAGGAAATTATAATCTGGTTTGGCTAGAACGTCGTCAGGAATCACTAAAACAGGATGTCGAATCTGCTAAGCTTCTAATTTCTGACGTGCAAAAACAAATTTCTGAATATACAAAAACCGATGCACGGTTCGAACGCGAGCTCCAAGAGGTTGTCAACCAGCATTTACCTCTTACGAAAAAACTTAACGAAGCAAAAGATAAACTCAAGACTCGTCAATCAATCAGCTTACCAGCCATTACCGAGGCAGTAAACAATATATATAACAAACAAAAGGATATATTATTAAAAATAGAATCTGTCCAGACGCCTGAGGCCATGAGATCTATTCAGGCGGAGGTAAAAGCATTGACCAGCCAAATTGCTCAGCTAAACCATAAAATGAAAAGTGCTGGGTCAGGAGATCCACTTGAAATAATCGCCCTACAAGAAGACATTACCAAGCTCCTTAATACTAAAGATGCTTTAACAAAATCTTTGAATGACATACAAATAAAACTACTGGTAGCCAAAGAAAAGGAAGGGATGGAAAAACAGCGGCAAGATAGATTACTTGATGAATTTAACCAAATCAATAACGATCTACAAAAATTAAAGGGTTCTAAAAATCCAGCCGAAGAAGCAGCTATGATAGCCGCAGATGAAAAAAGGATCCACGAAAAAATCAAAGCATTGGATGATAAATTAAATGCCATTAGCAGTAAACAAGGAGATTTCAACAAAAATGAACAGCAAAAAAAAGAAGACGTTTTTGACTTACAAGATAAACTCACCGCCAAACAGAAAGAGCTAGACACAGCCACTGACAATCTCAATACTGTAAAAGTTGAGCTGGCTAAGCTAGAAACTCACCAAGAAGATCTAGAAAAAGAGATGGTAGACGAGATGTCAGACAGTGAGCGTGACGCGGTTTATGAAGCCACGGAACATCCCCCAGCCAATCCGGGATTGTTTAATGAGATCCAAAAGATCAAGAGGCAGCTAGAGCTCATTGGTGGCATTGACCCTCAAGTTGCGGAAGAATTTGAAGAGACTAAGGAACGTTACGACTTTCTAACGAAACAAAGTAACGACCTAAATAAGGCCATAACTGATTTAGAAAAAATAATTGCCAATCTCGAAGAAACAATAAAAAAAGATTTTAGTAAATCTTTTGATCAAATTAACAAGCATTTTACTCAATATTTTAAAATACTATTTAATGGCGGTAACGCCAGTCTGAGCCTGATAAAAGAAGAAGTAAAAGATTTAGACGATGAAGAAGCTGATGCCGAGGCAGATGATAATGATAACGATGAAAATGGTGAAGCTACAGCCCCAGCAACAACCAATAGTGTATTTGGTAAAAAAAATGAAAAAGTAATTACTGGCATTGATATACATGCCACCCCACCAGGCAAGCGCTTACGCGGTATCGCTATGCTTTCTGGTGGCGAAAGAGCTTTAACTGCTATCGCCCTTATATGTGCCATCATTCATAATAACCCCTCCCCGTTTGTAATCCTAGATGAGGTGGATGCGGCCCTGGATGAATCAAACTCAATTCGCTTTGCGTCTATTATAGAAAAATTGACCGACAAGACTCAATTTATTATTATCACTCATAATAGGGCAACCATGATTAAATCTAAGTTGTTATACGGAGTTACTATGGGAGATGATGGCATTTCCAAACTCCTGTCTATGAACGTTGAAGAAGCGGAAAAAGTCATTACCAAGAATAACTAATTTGATACTGATAACACAAGTCTTGACAGTAATTATTTAATAACCTACCATACACCATACTATGTTAATGATTAGACTCTCTCGAGTTGGAAAAAAACATCATCCCTTATACCGCGTAGTCATATCCGAAAAAAGAAAAGACACGGTCGGAGACTATTTAGAGTTACTCGGCCAGTATGACCCGCATACCAATACTGCCAACTTAAAGGCAGAAAGAATCCAGTACTGGATTAGTAAAGGCGCTCAAACATCTGGCACAGTGCATAATCTTTTGGTTCACCATAAAATAATCACCGGCGAGAAAATCAAGGTAGCTAATATCAAACGACCGAAAAAAACAGACGATAAAAAAGATCCAGGTACCGAAAAAAAGGAGGAAGCTAAAACTGCCAAGCCAGATGACAATAAGCCTAACGAGTCAGTCAAAGAAGAGCCAGTCAAAGAAAAATCCGAAGATAAAAAACCTGAATCACCAGAAAAACCAACAGAAACAGACGATAAAGAAGACAAAAAAGAAGAGTCTGAAGGTAAAAAATAAAACATTTCTTGACAAATGATAATCATATTGATATCTTAGTATCAGACATCCAGTCCTGCAGTTGGTCGACAGAACTGGTTCCTTAAAAGAATAATTCAGAAACAAACTATCATGGAAGAAAAAAAATCAGAAACCAGGGATCAAGAGTTTGTTGAGTACGTGGTCAAAGATCTTGTTGATCGACCAGAAGACGTTAGTTCCGAAAGGACGGTCGATGAAATGGGAGTTCTGATTACTCTAAAAGTAAATCCAGCGGATCTTGGACAGGTTATTGGCCGACAGGGCCAAACCGCCAAGGCCATTAGGACATTACTTAGAGTCGTTGGAGCAAAAAATCACGCACGTGTAAACTTGAAGATCTACGAACCGGAAGGCTTTCGCAAAGGAAGTCCCCGAGATTCACGAGAAGAAGCTGACACGTCAGCTGTCGACGATCTAAAAATATAAAATAAACTTTGAAACAAGCAGGAGCCGTATGATATACTAATCGTGCGGTTTTTGCTTGTCCCGACCCTTCAATGTGCATCAGGGTAAACTACGCCAGGAATCTTACCAGCTGTATAAAAAAATTACACTCCATGAAATTTCATATCCTTACAATTTTCCCCAAGATATTCGACTCATATTTAAATGAAAGTATCATTAAACGTGCCCAAAAAAATAAAGTAATCTCCATTAAAATACACAACATACGGGATTATGCCATTGATAAGCATAAGACCGTAGATGATCGACCGTATGGTGGCGGGCCAGGCATGATCCTAAAAGTCGAACCGATTTATAAAAATTTAAAAAAAATAAAAAAAAATACGTCCACCTCTAACAAAAAATCTACAATAATTCTCCTTTCACCGAGAGGAAAAACATTTAATCAAAAAATGGCTCTAAAACTTTCTAAATACCAGCAGCTAGTATTAATTACCGGACACTACGAAGGATTTGACGAACGTATAAAAAAATATGTTGATGAGGAAATCTCGATTGGCAACTACATACTAACCGGAGGTGAGCTGCCGGCCATGACTATCATTGATGCTGTGACCAGATTATTACCTGGAGTACTAGGAGATGCAAATTCAAATAAAGATGAAACATTTACAAAAAATGAAAAATATATTGAATACCCTCATTACACTCGTCCAGAAAATTTCAAGGGTCAGCGCGTTCCCAAAGTGCTCCTTTCGGGAAATCACCAAAAAATATCAGACTGGAAATCAGCCAAATCCAAGCATAATACCTAGCTTGACACTAATAAAAAAAAGGTATACAATATACACACCTAAAAACAGGTCGAAAATTCGCTTAGTTTACATTAAAATCATAAGGATATACGCCTAGCGGAACAAAACAAGCCATAAACAACTAAATGCTGAACGCATGTTTTGTATCCCGACCAATCGGGATTTTTTGTACCCAATTATAGGAGTCCATTGACAACTGAAAAGTAGTAAGAACAATATGCCAATTCCAACCGATGCAGGTAACGCATTTTAATGCTTATCTGTATCATCTATTATGAGAGTTTGATCCTGGCTCAGGATGAACGCTGGCGGCGTGTCTAAGGCATGCAAGTCGAACGAGTACCTTCGGGTACAAGTGGCAAACGGGAGAGTAACACATTGGTAACCTACCTCGAAGCTCGGCATAACTCCACGAAAGCGGAGCTAATACCGGATGTGGTCGCCCTATAATTTACGGCGACTAAAGATTTATCACTTCGAGAGGGGCCTATGGTCTATCAGCTTGTTGGTGGGGTAAAAGCCCACCAAGGCGACGACGGATAGCGGGTGTGAGAGCATGACCCGTCTCACTGGGACTGAGACACTGCCCAGACTCCTACGGGAGGCTGCAGTCAAGAATCTTCCTCAATGGCCGAAAGGCTGAAGGAGCGACGCCGCGTGCAGGAAGAAGCCCTTCGGGGTGTAAACTGCTTTTCTTGATGAAAAAACAATGATGGTAATCAAGGAATAAGGGGCTGCTAACTTCGTGCCAGCAGCAGCGGTAATACGAAGGCCCCGAGCGTTATCCGGATTTACTGGGCGTAAAGAGCTCAACGGTGGTTTATTAAGTTTTCGGTTAAATATTCAGGCTCAACCTGAATGCTGCCGAGAAAACTAATAAACTTGAGGGCAGAAGAGGTAGACGGAATTGCCGGTGTAGTAGTAAAATGCGTTAATATCGGCAAGAACACCAAATGCGAAGGCAGTCTACTAGTATGACCCTGACACTACACGAGCGAAAGCGTGGGTAGCGAAACGGATTAGATACCCGTGTAGTCCACGCCGTAAACGATGGATACTAGGCATTGGGAGTGTCGACCCTCTCAGTGTCGTTTTTCAAGCTAACGCATTAAGTATCCCGCCTGGGGAGTACGGCCGCAAGGCTAAAACTCAAAGGAATTGACGGGAACCCGCACAAGCGGTGGAGCATGTGGTTCAATTCGACAATAACCGAAAAACCTTACCAGGGCTTGAAATCCTAGCTGCACAGCCGCAGAAACGTGGCTTCCTTCGAGGGTGCTAGGACAGGTGCTGCATGGTTGTCGTCAGCTCGTGTCGTGAGATCTCGGGTTAAGTCCTTTAACGAGCGCAACCCCTATAGTATGTTAAATTGATCATACTAGACTGCCTCGGATAACGAGGAGGAAGGTGGGGATGACGTCAAATCAGCATGGTCCTCTGATGCCCTGGGCTACACACGTGCTACAATGGATACCACAATGGGTTGCCAAGTCGTAAGACGGAGCTAATCCCATCAAAAGTATTCTCAGTCCGGATTGAGGGCTGCAACTCGCCCTCATGAAGCCGGAATCGCTAGTAATCGCAGATCAGCTATGCTGCGGTGAATACGTTCTCGGGTTTTGTACACACCGCCCGTCACGCCAAGAGAGTCGGTAATACCCTAAGTCCCCCATCTTATGGGGGCCAAAGGTAGGACTGATGATAGGGGCGAAGTCGTAACAAGGCATCGGTAGCGGAAGCTGTCGATGGATCACCTCCTTTCTAAGGAGATTATCTTCTAAGAGTAATCTAAGAAGAATTAGTCGACCGCATCCCGAATCGGGATGTGACAATAAATTTTTTCAATTTTTGGAATAAAGGCATTACTTCTTACTACTTTTCAAGTGTCAATATAATAAACTACAGCTATCTTGATTTATCCAAAGAAAATAGGTAAAATCTACAACAAGGCTGTGGTTTTTTAATTCCCGGGCACGTAGCTCAGTTGGTTAGAGCACGTCACTGATAATGACGAGGTCGATGGTTCGAGTCCATCCGTGCCCACCACATCCATGGCCGAGATAGCTCAGTGGTAGAATCACGCTTAATTGCCGAGATATATTATGGCCGAGATAGCTCAGTGGTAGAGCGAAGGACTGAAAATCCTTGCGTCCCCAGTTCGATTCTGGGTCTCGGCAATTATGCGGGATAAACTCCGAACTAAAACTTAACCTAAATAGTAGCCCTAGTCAGCCATTCCAAATAAACACTAGATTTCTGCCAGAGGCAGACCCGCCTCTGACGGGCTGGGACCTGGCACCACACCCATGAAAAAAATTTACTACCAGAAACTAATTCGCGATAATATTCCAGCCAATATTAAAAAGGCCGGAGCTCAGGGAAAATTTAGGAAACTAAATAAGAAGCAGTTCGCAACAGCATTAATTCGAAAAGTAGAAGAAGAGGCTAGTGGGATGCAAACCGCCAAAACAAAAAAAGAATTAGTAAGTGAGATGGCTGATGTACTAGATGTCATTGAAGAAATTAAAAAAATAAAAAAGATACGTAACGCCGATATTGCACGCGCCCGAAAAGCCAACATGAAACGCAAAGGTGGTTTTAAAAAAAGACTCTACTTGGTATGGTCTTCAGATGACGGATATAAAACCAACGAAAAGAAATACAGTAAACAAGTCAAGGCCTTTCCAAAATAATTACCGGGGATCAGCGCAGTTATCTGGCGCGTCTCGCATCGTGTCGGGGAGTGGCGCAGTGGTAGCGCACTCGCTTTGGGAGCGAGGGGTCGCAGGTTCAAATCCTGTCTCCCCGACATGGTGCAGGAAAACTGATAAAGCTTATGAATTTTTACGAACAAGTTTACCAAACTGTAAAAAAAGTACCTCGAGGTAAAGTGGCCACCTATGGGCAAATTGCTGCTCTTATTGGCTCACCCCGTTCTGCCCGGATGGTCGGTTGGGCTATGCATGCTATGGATGGCGGTAAACTTGAAAAAATACCTTGGCAGAGAATAATAAACAGGAAAGGTCACATCAGCACGACATGCGAAACCCATCCAGCTATGGAACAAGCAAATATTCTTCAAAGAGAAAAAATCAAGGTCTCTCTAAAAGATGGTAATTACTTCGTTGACCTGAAAGAGTATCTGTGGCGGCCATAACAAATATTATTACCGAGCCGAATAATTTTATTCGGCGAGGAAAGGAGAAATGTATGGAAGGTGGAACATACTGTTCTAACAGAATGTGTAACCTGTAATACCATTTCGACGTGCGGGTATCGTATAGTGGTAATACCACAGCTTTCCAAGCTGTTGCCGGGGGTTCGATTCCCCCTACCCGCTCCAA
>JADFTK010000066.1 GCA_022560375.1 Patescibacteria group bacterium | reverse complement strand
GAACGCCATCGCCGATGGCAGTATTAAAATTAATAAAATTATTTCTAACGAATTCAGCATTGACGATGCCCCACAGGCATACCAAGAACTGAAATCACCTGACAGACCGTATTCATTACTTTTGAGCTACAATACTGAAACGGAAAAAGATGAGTCTGACAAACGGGTATCAATTACTTCACGAAAAACACCAAAGGATGGATTAGTACGCGTCGGTTTAATAGGCGCGGGAGGCTTTGCTACTGCTATGCATCTACCAAATCTACAAAAGTTGTCCAAAATGTATTCAATCCATGCTATCGCCAATAGAAATGGACTCAAGGCAAAACAAGCATCCACAGAATTTAATGCATCGTATGCTACGAGTGATTATCATGATTTGCTCAAAGATAACGATATTGACCTCGTCATAATAACTACTCGTCATGATTCACATGCTCAGCTATCGGTAGATGCACTCAACGCCGGTAAGGCAGTTTTGGTGGAAAAACCTATGGCCCTCAATGAAAAAGAAATGCGTAGTGTAGCTGATGCTGTTAAGCGGAGTGGGGTACCGTACATGGTAGGATTTAATAGGAGGTTTTCCCCCTTTGCTAAAAGAATCAAAGATGCAGTAAAAGACCGAGTTAATCCCCTCATGATCTACTACAGAATGAATGCGGGCTATTTATCACCTGAACATTGGACGCAAGGCTCCGAGGGTGGTGGAAGGATAATTGGTGAAGCCTGTCACATTATTGATCTGTTCAATTTCTGGACCGAGTCTCCCATCATTGATATTTCTGTAACCAGTATTAACTCAAAAACAAAAAATGTGTTGGGTGATGATAATGTCGTTTGTACAGTCAAATACGAAGATGGTTCAGTGTGTAGCCTGATATACACAGGACAAGGTAATAAAAATCTTGCCAAAGAACATCTTGAATTATTTTATGACGGAAACAGCATCATTATGGATGACTACACCTCTTTAGAATTTTATGGTACATCCTCAAAAAAAATAACTTTAAAAATTTCCGATAAGGGACACCTACAAGAATTAATAGAGTTGTACGAAACACTAGTTGGAAAAGATAAAAAACTTCCAATTTCACTCGACGACTTACTTGCTGCCACGGAAGCTACTTTTAAAATCACACACGCTCTGAAGAAATAGTCTATGACACACAAAGCGATTATACTCGCTGCCGGACTTGGTAGCAGGCTCAAGCCACTCACGGAAGAAGTCCCCAAATGTCTCACTGAAGTAAACGGCGAGCCTATTTTGGAACACAATCTAAAAATCCTAGAAAAAAATAATATCACTGAAGTGGTCATAGTGATTGGATACCTGGGTGATGTGGTAAAGAAAATAACTGGCAACCGGCTTGGTAGGCTGAATATCAGCTATATCACAAACGATTCATACGACAGAACAAATACTATGTACTCAGTATGGCTGGCGAAAGAATTTTT
Organism: Patescibacteria group bacterium; assembly: GCA_022560375.1. Lineage (GTDB taxonomy): Bacteria > Patescibacteriota > Patescibacteriia > UBA10025 > JAHIVO01 > JADFTK01. Next base: position 1,863 of record JADFTK010000066.1, on the reverse strand, counting down.
ATTGCAGGGTACATTACTGATTGAGGGTGATAGTATCTTTGATGAAAAATTAATAACAATGTTACTCAACACCCCCGATAGTGTATCGTACTGGGCAGCTGACCAATTTACTGAAAAATTTAATGGCAGCATGTCTATCGCTGATACTTCAGGGAGAATAAAAGAAATACGTATAGTCCATGGCAAGTTACGAAACTATAAAAATAATTACTATAAATCAACTGGTGCTCTGAAAATAACTGCGGCATATGGTAAAAAATTCTACCAGTGGCTCAATGACGAGGTTAAGAAAAAAAATGTAAATATTTATTATGACTTGGTACTCGCAAAAAACCTTAAACACGCACCTATTAAAGTTTGCAATGTACATACAAAAGCGAGATGGTATGAGATAGACAACTTAGCTGACTTACGCACTGCAGAAAAAATATTTCGTCCCAAGAAATATATTATTATAATCATAGATGGAGCGGCTGACTTACCAGTCAAAAAACTAGACAATAAAACACCGCTGGAGTATGCTCGGACTCCACATTTGGATAAACTAACGAGAAATGGACGGACTGGGCTCATGCGAACAGTATTCCCTGGGCTGCCAATTGGTAGCATCGTAGCAAATCTAGGAATCATGGGATACAATCCACTACGCTACTACCCAAACGGTAGAGCTTCCTTTGAGGCTTTGGCTCAAGACATCTTACTCGACGATGATGATATTGCCTTCCGCTGTAATCTGCTATCACTAACGGATGGATCATTAAAGGATTTTACTGCAGACAATATCACTGACAAAGATGCACGAAATATTTTTAATAATCTTAAATTCAAAGATAACACTTTTGAAATATACCCGGGACAGAGTTATCGTAATCTCGTAATTGTACGGAATGCTAAATTCAGTGCCAATGAAATTGAATCTTCTGAGCCACATCATAATATTGGCAAACCATACAAAGATCTCCTCCTGAAAGGAAAGTCACCCTCGTCAAAGAAACAAGCTGTAATTTTGAATAAAATGATGATTGATTCAATAGCGCAGATAAAAAAAATAAACACTAAATACAAAACACCTGCCGATATGCTATTCATTTGGAGCCCATCATCAACACCAAAATTGTCATCATTCCATAAAAAATTCAACATCGATGGTGCCATCGTCGGTGCCATGGACTTTATGAAAGGTATTGGGATTGCTGCCAGCATGGAAATGAAAAAAACCCTCGGTGCAACCGGTTATAGTAATACAAATTTATCTGAGAAACTGAAAGATACGAAAAGACATTTAAAATATAATGATCTGGTATATCTCCACATTAATGCGCCTGACGAGGAATCACATAACAAAAATGTAAAAGGTAAAGTAGCAATCCTAGAGAGGATTGATAAAGAAATAATTGGCCCACTCAAGAAATTTTTAGACGAAGAGTTTACCGAAAAATACAGTATGGCCGTCATGCCTGATCATTACACACTCGTGAAGGATGGAACCCATGGTGACAAGCCAGTCCCCTATGTTATTTATGGTGAAGGTGTACAGACAGACACTATCAAACACTATTCGGAACGGGAGATAGCAAAAAAAAGTAAGACCTTGATGAATAGTTACGAATTTATGGACTTCTTTCTTCAGACAAACAGAAATATGTTTACCAAATAGTATGGATAACAATAGTAACAACAAATGGAAAAACGATCATGATAACAAATTCCAAGTAGACTCTGATGTCGTCAAAACGTATTTCAATAAAACACAGAGCTTGGTATTTACCGACGAAAGTGCCAAAAAGGAAGAATCAGCTATCATGCCACACATTTCCCTCACCAGCAATTCAAATGTTTTAGACCTAGACTCTTTTAGCTTTT
>JADFTK010000027.1 GCA_022560375.1 Patescibacteria group bacterium | reverse complement strand
CCTAACACGAAAAGTAGTACAGAGTTTTTGTGCACGTCATCCTGAAATCATTTTGCATCGTAATAAAAAAAATCTTGGTAAACCTAAAAGTGTTAATATCGCTTTGCGACATTTTCCTGCTATGGATTACTATACTATTATCGATAACGATACAACTATTAAAAGTAAAAATTGGACCACAAAACTATTTCAAGCGCACCGGGACTGGAATAACCAAAGTATTTTGGGTGCTAAGACATATATGGATGGTTTCCCTATAATAAAAAATGGCCGGCAGTATCTTGATCCGTGGCCGTTCTGGAATTTAGCCGGATGCTTTTTTTCATTCCCAAAGAAGATATTCAAAAAACTCGGCTACTTTTTTGATAAAAGCCATCGCAGTGAAGACGCGGACTATTGCCGTAGAGCCTACCTGGCTGGCTTTCATTGGTATTATGTACCCGCTATTAAAGCCACTGTCTCTCATTACAAACATCACCGAGAACGTATGCTCCTGAGACGCAGAGAACTGATACAGATGGGCATCAGGCGAAAGTGGTCAGATTACGTTATGCGCACACACCAGGTGTATTACCCTCCTCGTAAAATTTCTATAAAACGGCTGAGCTAACCCTACGGTAAAAACCCCACATTATCCAATAAACAGGTTCTAAGATAAACCAGCTATCCGACCCCATACTATGACTCCTGAATGACTCGTAACTGATTTACTATTTGACCAAAATACTGAGAATCCTTCAATATTTCCATAGTATTAGTTAAAACGAGCTTCCAATCGCGACCTGAGTTTACAACCTTATTATATGTTGTTAATTCAGGAAAAAACATCTCCTTTTATTGCAAAGTCCCGCACCCTTTAGTGGTGCGCGGGGGAGGTGTTTTAGGTTATTAAATTTTTATAACTAGTCTTAATCACCATCAAATATAGAAGCCGAATTTTAATATAGAAAGATACGCCAAGACAGGTAAAATAAATAAGATTGTAAAAAGAAACCAGTTTAATGTACCAATTTTATTTTTTGTTTTTCTTTTATAAACAATTACTGATGGTATAGTAATTATCCAGCCTGCTATATTAAAATATAAAGGAAATTCCAGAGCATTTCCATAATAAATATCAAATACAACATTTAATAAAAAATAAAAAATATAACTAGTTATCAACAATATTTTTCCTACAACTGATAACCAATAACTTATCTGAATAGATTTGCTAATAACTATATTACCCTTATTGTCATCAATTACCTTATCTTGTAGAATTTGTTCTTCCATAATCATTGAGTAAATACATGGTTTAATTAATTATTAGTTTGTAGGAAATCGTTTTTACAATTATCTACATCAGAATAATAGCGCTTAAGTATTAGACTAATATTTTCTGTTTTTAGAGGATTAAGACATCCCTCTCCACGTCCTTCCTGTAAGCAAACGATTTGATTACTTTCACTTTTTAAGGCCTTTGCATCTGCTAAGCACTGACTGAATATTTTACAGTTATCGTCTAAACTTTCAGTAGGTAAAACCTCTGCATCCGCTAAGCATATTGCTTCTTTAGATCTCTGCGTTGAAGGATATTGTCTGTAGCAATCAGCTTCATTAGTTTTTTGATAACCTGCTTCTCTTATGCACTCAGTAAGATTTGCATCTTGAACAATTTTCTTCTTCGGAATATAAGACAAAAAATAGTAAGCAGCTATCTCAAGAGCGATTATAATCACCGTTATTATTGCTATCTTTAACCACCTAGTAGATTTTTCTGAATGTAAGGTTTGCCGTTGATTTTTTTGCAGTATAATGTCTTTCTCGTCCCAGCCAGCCCCCACCATCTCTTGTTTGATTTCACTATCACTTTTTCCAGCTTCACGCATTTTATTAATGTATTCTTGAGCTGTATTATCCATATTTATTTACTTAACAACTTAACCTCCTGTAATAAGTCTACCATATACCTAAAATTACTTAAAACCTTAACAATCTTGAGATTAGTTCGAATAAGCTCATTCGCCTTGCCGGTGAGGCAGTCGGTAGGGCCCCACCATACCACCCAAGAAGAGTAGTTTTGTGATAGTATAAATTTATGATAGGAATTAGCCACATAAGCTCATGAAAACAATCTGGATTGCCATACCTCTAATAATTGCCGGCGCTGTTTGGTACTTTCTTGGTTTTCCTGGATTGCCTACCCCAACAACAGAAATCGTAGCCGTAACGTCTGTACCTACTTCTGCTATAGTAGGAGAATCATTTAACATCACCTGGCAGGTGGACAACCCTCAGTCTATTACCATTACGCACACCGCTATTCATTATGGCCCTCAGCCAAAAGAAGATATTAGCTATCCGGACTTTACCGAAGAATTTGCTCAGGGAAGTTTCACCATACCAAATACCTTCACGGCCGTGGTACGTGCCCCAGACACTCCGGGTACATTATTTTTTCGAGCTCACGCCCTAATCGAAGAAGAGGATGTCTGGACAGAAGAAGCTTCGGTAGAAATCCATCCCGCGCCACTTGGATCAACGACTCCAGTATCTGATGATGAGCAAAAACTTGTACAACCAACGGAACAGGAGGTACCGCCAGTTACCAATATTCCAGAAGCAGATATGCCACTAATCAATTTAGAACAAGAAATAGCGCCGGTTACAGAAACAGATATACCACCTCCTTCTGCACCATCAGGCACTCAGGAATTTTCTTTGGAACAAAGCGTCTATCCCGGAAGTTTTACTCCTGACCCCCTGATTGTGAAACTTGGTATTCCGGTAAAACTGTTAGTCACCACCCTACACCGAGAGCATGTCAATCGCATCAGTATTCTGCCGTGGGTAACCACCTCGGATACACTAGTACCAGGTAAAGTAACTATAGTTGAATTTACCCCCGATCAGACTGGTGATTTCAATATTCGCAATATTGGCCATGGCTTTGAAGGGGTATTAAAAGTAACTAACTAAATTAGACAATATATGAGAGCAAAAACTATTCATTATATAATGATCGGCATCCTAGTGGTAGTAATTATCTTTATTATATCTACCAAATCAAAAGATGACACACAACCGGAAGCGCAAGTAATATGGGGCGAGGCAGTACAGATCACCCAGGATATTGAAGTAAACACTGTTGGTTTTACTACTGATAGTAAACTCCAATTTACGGGGGGTGATAATATCTACGTATCTAACGTAGATGGTACAGAAATACGTACGCTATTTGAATACCAGGGAGTTCGTCGATCACAAATGAGCCCGGATAGAAGCACCATCGTGCTCGATAATGACCTGGATATTTATGTGGCCAATGCCGATGGCAGTGATCTAACAGCAGTAGCCAACGACCCAGATTTACTAGAATTTGCTGTGTCCTTTACCCCGGATGGCCAAGCTATCACTTATGTAACGATTGACAATATCAACTCTGAATATGGCATCTGGAAAATGGATCCCGATGGTAACAATAAGAGAAATATTTTTGACAGCACTCTCGATATTTTTCGACACCCTAGGCAAAACCCTGATGGCAACAAAATTTCATATTTTACTACCGGTAAAGACAAGCAACCCACTATTTACGTGATGAACAGTGATGGGACCAACAGCACCGCTTTAACTAATCCATCAGATGATGGTCCTTCCCGGCAAGCAAGCTGGAGTCCTGATGGCCAACAAATCGTGTATTCCTCGAAGCAATCAGGTGATTTCAATCTCTGGATCATGGACGCTGATGGTCAGAACAAAAAACAAATCACCAGTATCCCAGGCGATGAAGCAAAGCCGGTATGGAGCTCCGACAGTAAAATGATTGTTTTTTTATGTTCTGATTGTTTTGGTACATTAGGCAGTGATATTTACACCATACAACTTCTCAATGATTAAATTGATGTGGCAATAATCCATTCTAAAAGCATCTCCTTTTTATTGGGAGGTGTTTTTGGTTAAAAAAAGTATTAAGGATTAATCATCCTACTCTCTATATATTTTTTGGCAAGTTCCCTGGCCCTATTGTCGGCGTCTAATATATGCTCTAAATCTGGCTGGGCCACCGTAGACATCTTGTCCAGGGTGAAATTTACCACATCGGGAATTTTATCAAAAGATATTTTGTCGTTTAGGAAAGCGGCTACGGCTATTTCGTTGGCGGCGTTATATATCGCCGAAGAGGTCCCTCCTGATTCTGCTACCTCAAATGCAATTTTTAGCATTCTAAATTTTTTCAGATCTGGTTCAGCAAAAGTTAATTCGCTTATCTTAGTTAGATTTAATTCCCCGAAGCTGGACTCGACTCTATTTGGCCAAAACAAAGCATAAGTAATGGGTAGACGCATGTCGGGCTTTGACATTTGAGCAATGATCGACGAATCAATATATTCTAATAAAGAATGTATAATTGATTGGGGATGAATTACAACCTTGACTCGACTGGGATGTATATCGAAGAGATATATCGCTTCAATAACTTCCAGCCCCTTATTGGCCAAAGTTGCCGAATCAATAGTGATTTTTTTACCCATTTTCCAGGTAGGATGATTTAAAGCCTGGGCAACTGTAACTTTAGAAAATTTATCTTTTGGTAAATCTTTAAAAGGTCCACCTGATGCGGTAAGAATTATATTCTTAAATGTGGGCTGGATCAGTACTGCCAATCAACTGCCAGATTGCGGAATGTTCTGAATCTATGGAAAACAGTTTTGACCCAAATTCTTTCAGCAACCTCTTAAATAAAGGACCTCCAGTGACCAATGACTCCTTATTGGCTAGAGCAAGATTGATCCCTGCCTTGATTGTTGCCAATGATGCCATCAGCCCAGCCGATCCGACAATGGCATTTACCACCATGTCAGATTTCGATTCTGCTATCATAGCCAACATATCCGTTTCACCTATTATTATATGGACAGATTCTTTTTTTAACTTTTGCTGAAGTTCCTTCCCTTTTTGCTCGTCTAATACACAAATATACTCCGGCGAATACTTAAAATATTGTTTTTCAAGAATATCAATACGTGAATTTGCCGCTATGGCGTACAAATCAAATCTATGACGATGTTGGTCGATTACATCAAGTGTTGAACGGCCAATTGAGCCAGTTGATCCGAGAATAATTACTTTCTTCACATAATTAATTTTAGGTGTGGCCTTTGGATCAAATTGAGGAGACATCATAAACAAATTATTTTACCTTTAATAATTTAAACTCCTGTATTAAATTCTACCATGACCCCCAAAACCTCAATGATATTGAAATTAATTCGAATAAGCTCATAGCAGGGGGTTCACCGTCCCCAGTGGTAAACCTCCCCATACCTAAAATCAAACAGTTCCGGCTACCATACGCTGCTTTTTTACCCTTTGACTTATTGACTGAATAAAAAAGGACAGTATATTTGCCATTAACAACGATGCTAATAGTAGATCAAATGAAGTACTGAGCTGGAAAAAATTTAGACCAATAACTAGACCGACTACTAAAAATCCGAAACTATATCGCCAAATTCCTAGATTAGGTGAGGTACGTGGTTCGGGAAGCATAACAAAAGCAAACAGTAACACCGTTCCATCAAGCAGCAGCGACAGGTCAAGTCCCTGCGGCCATAGTAGAAAATATCCGTAGTAAACCAGCAAAAATGTGGCGGGTAACCATAGACGTCTGAGTTTATACAATATGTAAATCATACCCACAACTAACACCACCGCTCCCACTCTAGAATCACCCGTAACCCACCAGCCTACTGGCAGGCCAAACACCAGGCTGGAGATAAATATCCCAAAAGCGGCTGGGTTGAGCCACTGCTGACGGCTGCGTATGAGATACTTGGCCAAGAATGCTAGCGTAACTGCTGCCAACCCCACCCAAAGCGGCGCCTCAGGAGAAATAATAAAAGCCACTAATAAGGACGTGACTAAAGATGAAAAAGGAGTAGCCCGTACCTGCACCAAACGCCGTAACAACTTGTCAACAACTAACCCCACTGCCAGAATTATTAAGGGTACATACAAAAACTTCATTTGAAAATTTTCCAGCAAACTGACTACCCATACCACAAGCAGTATGATCGATACCTGTAAACGTGAATTGTGTAGCAACGATTTAATATTCATACATACTATTCAGTATAACAAAATACGCTCCCCACCACACCATTTATAATTTAAATCAATATGATGTGCAGTGTTAGGCAAAATCGAATAATAACCATTTTTAGATAGTCTGAACCTCACTATATGACTGACTGTTTTAATCAAAAACAAGAGAGCATCCGCAACAAAAAAAAGGAACACCAAGATACTCTGTCTGTGAATTCCGTGATCTTTTATCAATTATTCAACGGTGACAGTACCTACTTGGCTAGCTTTTAAATGATTGTGATAATTGTACTCTCCAACATTTGGGAAAGTAAATCTAAGTTCACCACCAGCCTGAACTGAACCAAGATTAAACTCTGGATAACTTGTATGAACTGGGTGAGGATCTGAGTCGACAGTAATGGTAATGTCGCTATCATTTTTCCACGTTACAGTGCCACCAGGAGAAATCATGATATTACCAGGTAAGTACCCATCACTCGTGTAGGTAACAATATTGTCCAGGCTAGTAATTGCCGTTTCATTTGAACTACTATTACCCATCATCATAAAAAGGACCACAAGTACTATCAGTACTATTACTACGACTGTAAAAAACCAAAGGCCCTTTTTACTCATGCCTCTTGCCGGAACTCCCTCAGAAGATCGGGGTTGCTGATCGGATTGCTGTTGTAGTATTTCACCCATAATGAAAGTATATCTTATCATTTCGTAGAGGTCAAAAATTAGTTAGAATAACCTTATGCCCCGGACCCAAAAAAAATTCTACGCTACTGATGATGGTAAAGTTTCTTTGGTTTTGTAAAAATGTAAAGAACTGTATTGCAATCGACGACGTTATTTGTTAAACTTTATATAATTAATAAGGTAACTTTTTTCAATATGAAAAAAATGACTTGCCGAGAATTAGGCGGCGCCTGCGACCTGGAAATCCTCGCAGAAACAGCGGAGGAAATGATGAGCAAAAGTGCCGAACATGCCATGGCCATCAATGATGATGCCCATAACAAAATTATGGAGGAAATGAAGGGTATGAAGGGGACTGAGGCGGAAGGAAAATTTATGGAAGACTTCCATAAAAACTTCGAGGCAGCTCCTGAAGCCTAATATAATAATTATCAATATAATAATATGGCAAAAAGACGAACTGGCGTTGGCAAAAAAAAGAGGACAAAGTCCCACAAAACCAAAAAAAGACTTGAAGCTAAGAGAATTATGCTAGAAGCCAGGGCCAAAAAAAAGAAACGAAAATAATACAACATCAACATCTCCTATTCAACGGAGGTGTTTTTGTCACAATGAATACATTGCCAAAATTATTCTATATACTATACTTACCAAGTTATTAACTAAATAAGAATCATTATGAATAAGATGGTAATTACAATAGGCGTTATTATATTAGTCTTAGGATTCGGCTGGTATTTGACCGCCCAATATAATACAGATGACGATGCCATAGAAAAGGACGATTCCACAGAAGTTCTAACGACTAATACCTCCGCGTCACCAGTCAATGACGATGGTAACCTGGAAGTTGTAGACTACGCCATTAGCATGAATGAATACTCTTTTACACCATCAGATATTATGGTTGAAGGACCAGGCGAGACATTAAAGATACGATTAACTAATGACGGTGATTTGCCACATAATTTTATTATTGACGAACTTGATATTAATTCCGGATTAATCCAACCAGGAGACTCTACAGTTATTTCACTTACCGCTGGGCAAATTGCCAATGAATACGAAATTTACTGTGGGGTCGGTAACCATCGTTCACTAGGCATGCTCGGCCTATATCGACAATAAAATATAGTACCCTATATTAAATAAAAAACCCACGTTCAGTGATGCTGAAGGTGGGTTTGGGTTAGAGGGCAGCCGAAGCTGCATTTTCATTCGTAAAGAGCAACCTATGCGGCTTTAGCCTGACGGAAGCTGACCAGCTTTCCGCTTAACGGGTCCCAAAGGACTTTGTTCATGGATTGCAGGCTACGCCATAACGTCATCACGGGTATAGACTCCATATGCGGTAAGGCTTTATGGGCCTTCGGCAAGTGGTAAAAGGGGATTCTTGAACGCAAGTGGTGGAGATGGTGAAATCCTATATTTCCCGAGAACCACTGGAAGATGCGTGGTAGCTTGTAATACGAGGCACCTTCTGTGCCGGATAGGATAAATTCCCACTTATCATGTTCAGCCCAGTACGTGTCCGCGAACTGATGCTGCACATAAAACAGCCAAACACCGATATTCGCAGCAATAATCAAGATCGGTAACTGTATCATCAACAGGGATTTCCATCCAATGATGAACCAAGCCACGACCCCTAATACCACGAGTGCCAGGTTGGTCAACATGACACTCTTTTCCCGCCAAGGAAAACGATTCCTAATCAGGGTCACGAATGGCCCACCAACTACGAACATCACAAACGGGCTCCGATATAACCGATAGCCAATCCTCCCCCATAAGGATCGCTGGCGGTATTCATCAACCGTCAAAGTCCATATGTCCCCTTCTCCACGATAGTCAAGATCGCTGGAAGTGGCGTGATGACGACTATGGGATTTTTTCCAATACGTATAAGGAGTAAGCGTGAGTACTCCAAATATGGAACCAACAATTTGATTCGCTTTTCTCGATGAAAAAAATGAACCATGGCCACAGTCGTGTTGGATAATGAAGATACGAACCATGAATCCAGCTGCCAGAAAAGATAAGGCAATCGTTACCCAGTAATGAGTCTGCAGGCTCCAGACCATCAAGCACCAAAGCGCCACGTACGGAATAAAGCTGGTACAAATCTGTGTGACTGCTTTTCTGGTATCTGAGACAGCGTATTTTTTTACCTGGGCGTTAAACTCCTTCATATCCGAAGTACGAAGATGGCGTCGGGATTTATTTGAATCAGCCACTTAATGGCCTCCTTTCGGTAATTATATTTTTTTAAAAGATCAATATTTATATTTGTATTTCGTAATCTATAGTATACAAGAAACACATTAAAGCGTATACGGAGAATCAAAAAAAATATATCCCTCAGGTACTACGGAGATATTTCTATTTACCAGCTATTCTTAGCAATCGTATCCCCAGGCTTTGCCACCAGGGAGCGGAATAACGAAACCGGGGTTTATCTGCCTCGCAGGCTTTTATAATTTTTCTAACGATTGATTTGGTAGATTTTTGTTCGGTCATTCGAAAATGCCTGTCCTCATCCATCTTAATCCTCTCGAGCCCCTGAAAAAAATAAGACGATTTATCCATCCATTCAAACTTGGTAGCCATCATTTTTTGATTAAACCCCGTGTGATAGGCACCTGGTTCAATAACGATAATGTGAATATTCTTGTGGATCATTTTTATCTCCTGGCGCAGAGACTCAGCACCAGCCGAAACAGCATACTTCGTCATAGCGTAGGATGCTAAAAACGGCATAAAGATGACCCGGCCAGCTAGTGAACTAATAAAAAGAATTCTACCTCGATTCCGATACATCATACCCCTCAAGGCTAATTGGGTTAAGGCAATCCCACTAAACAAATTAGTTTCAAAATTTTTTCTTACTCTAGCCACATCAATCTCCGCCAAAGATCCAGATTCTCCGGTGGCAGCATTATTAATCAAAACATCCACCTGGTACCGCAAGATTTTTTCTCGGTCTTGAGCAACTGTCACATCCAGTTTAAAAGATTTTAGCGAAAGCGACTCTCGATAGGCAAGCTTGTTAAGTTTCTCAGCTTGTTGATCAGAATGAGTAGTAGCTATTACACGATGCCCGCGCTTGGCCAAAGCCATGGCAGTGTCTCTGCCAATGCCACTGCCCGCACCAGTTATGAATATTATTTTTCCATTGACCATAGATTAATAATACCATACTATCAATTTCGGCTCCGGATGAAATATACAAATTAGATTAAATAAAATACCCGCCGTGAAGCGGGTATTTTTTTGCAAAATTTCTAAAAAATTTATGCTTTACTTACTTTGACTGCGGCCGGGCCTTTGGGAGTATCTGATACTTCGAAGGTGACGGAATCGCCCTCTTGAAGCTGATCAAATTCTACTCCATCTAGCTCATTAGCGTGGAAGAATAATTCCTTCTCTTGACCTTCGGCTGTAATGAAGCCGAAATTTTTGTCAGTCAATTTCTTGATTGTTCCTTGCATTTGTGTAGAAATAAAATTGAATTAAATAGATATAGTAACTTTGAAATTCGACTTTATTTCTATACTTACTATACGCTTTGAACCAGCTTATCGACAATTAAAAATTAAACCATCAATAAGATTGTTCGATGCTATACTATCATTAGTCCACAATATTGTCAAGGCTAATTAATGAATAGCAAGGTAATTGTATGATACAATAATAATATGAAAAAAATAACTATTTGGGTAATTGTTACTATAATTATCATTGGAGCGTCCGTAATCGCCATCGTGAGTAAACGTGACGACGGTAGCATCACCGAAACAACCACAGAGACTGTTGTAAATGTTGTAAAAACAGAAGATATTTCTGAAAATCCTACCCGTGACCCAGCCGTTATTGACCCAGCCATAAAAATCGGGAAACAATTCAGTGATGGCCAATGCGAAGGCGGAGAGAAGCCACCGATAACCCACGCACCAATGGATTTGGCTGACTTTTCTATGATTATTCCCTACGGCCTGATGGTTAGTTCCCACGTTACACCAATCGATCATCAATATTTCGAACCAGCCGATAGGAGCTTAGGCGCTGATTCATATCCCGTCTATGCCGTAGCCGAGGCCACACTAATTGATATTAGCACCAGGCCGTCGGGGGCACCGGGCGGGTCAGGCACAGAATACCGTTTAGTTTTTTCTATGAGCTGTAAACTTTTCTACGACTATGACCTAGTCACCAGTTTAGCGCCTGACATTGAAGCAGAATTTAATAGCAGGGGAGGTCGAAGCATAAATATTAAAATAAAGGCGGGACAGACCATAGGTCGAATTGGTGGACAAACCCTAGATTTTGCCGTTTGGGATATGGAAGTCATGCTTCCCGGATTTATAACTCCGAGATTGTATGAACGAGAACCTTGGAAAATACATACCGCCGACCCACTAGATTATTATACTGAACAGCTAAAAAAAATGTTGGTCCCTAAATATGTTCGTACTGTCGAACCAATTAGTGGAAAAATAGATTATGATATAGACGGTAAACTTATCGGTAACTGGTTTGTCCAAAATACAAACGGCTATGCAGGTGTACCCGATGCCAGTGGTAACTATGCGAGTACTCATTTGTCTATCTCCCCTGATCATATCGACCCAAGTACCTTTATCGTGTCCATCGGAAATTGGCCAGACCAGCAATCAAACCAGTTCGGAGTAGCAGGTAATTCACCTGACCCAGCCACTGTCGATGTCAGTACTGGAATAGTAAAATACCAATTGGTAAATACCTCCTACCAAACACCTAATGGGAGACAATGGAATTACGATTCAGTTGGTGAATCACTGAGCCTGGTCGAGGGGTTAGAACAACGTGGTTGCACCTTAGCACAATTAATGGATGACCGATTACTAAAATTTGAAAGCTTCCCCGGACAATCCTGTGATGCCATTGCGGATTTTACTGATAACGCCCTACTGTACGAACGATAGTCATAATACTATTTAAAAATAAAAAAGACCCGCGTCATAGCGGATCTTTTTTGGAAACTAAATTCGAAGTAGAAATTCCAACCCTACAATGCTTGATATTTCATCAAGATACTATCATTGTCATTGACAGGATAGTCCCCCATGCCGACGACTGATAATTCATCATTCACATAAAATGACCAGTACTTACCATCTTCTGTATCATCTCCCACTCCATCGATCGAATCAATGATAGTACCGAAGTCATATTCTGTGGTGCCTAACACTATACCGTCATCCGTAGAAATTAAATTCATTAATTCTAGGGCGGTGGTTCCGGACGATACTTTTTTGTCATAGGAAGTTGTGGTGTCACCATTATCAATGATGGCAGAAACTGACAAATCACTAGTATCTTCAACGGTTTCACTCACAGCATTGGTATTATTATTGGTGTTGTCTTCTTCATTATTATTTTTGACTAACATGCCAACAATTATAATGACTACCAAAATGGCTACCCCCATAATAATTTTTGATACGTTTTTATTCATATTTTCAAATTGGCTTAATTATTAAAAAAATCCTTAAGCTCCGAGTATTAAGGATTAGGACGACCAAAATGATTTATCATTTACCAATCTCTTTTACGCGAAGAGGATATTTATCAACTAGCAGCTGATAAATAAATTATTCAGTGTGGTCGACCTGGCTTTCCGGCAGGGCCGGATTACAGTTGCGCGACAGCACCGGATTTTCACCGGTTTCCTCCACACAAAAATTGTTAAGGTAAACATATATTATCATTATTTAATATTCATGGCAACCATATGGATTTTTTAGTAATAAAAAAGACGCGAATAGCTGATTTGCGTCTTTGTAAAAAACGGTTCACATTTGCTTAGAGTACTGTAAGCTCCATGTCTGATTTACAAAGTGAAACAAAGCCGCGCTTGGTCATGACACCGGTGTTCTCTATACGAACTCCGAATTGCCCCGGCAGATAGATCCCCGGTTCGATGGTAAACACCTGGTTCTCCTCCAGTACATTCTTACCAACCTTTGAGGGAGTTATGTAGGGTCGCTCGTGCGTCTCCACTCCCACGCCATGGCCAGTACTATGGTTAAAAAAGTCACCATAGCCAGAATCTTCGATAATCTGTCGAGCCACTGCGTCAACGTCATTACCGGTCAGGCCAATACTCGCTGCGTGTTCCGCGGCTTGCTGAGCATTGAAGACAGTCTCCCAGATATTCTGCTGCAAGGCTGTCGGCTTACCAATAAAAACAGTTCGCGTCATGTCTGAACGGTAATTTTCAATTACGCAGCCAAAGTCCAAGGTGATGATATCCCTCTTTCTCAGCTTCCGCTGGCCGGCCGTTGCATGTGGGGTAGCACTATGGGGACCGCTGGCTATGATTGTAGCAAAAGAAATTTCATCAGACCCAGACTGCTCCCGCATAAAGGCATTGAGCTTCTGGGCGACCGATAATTCGGTTACCCCCGGCTTGAGCAATGGCAATACATACTCATATGCCCTGTCAGAAACCTGAAAGGCCCGCTTAAGTACAGCCATCTCACCAGGAAACTTCACCATCCGTACTGCACCGACGATGTCCGCCTTTATGTTACGGGCGATAACCCCTCGAGCTTGAGCTGCCTTTCTGAAATTTAACACGTAGGAATAGAAACTATGTACGCTGGCTCCTTCGAAGCCAACGCTAGCTCCTTGAGGCACGTGCTTCATGACATCAGTATACAAATCCAGACGGTTCCATACTACTGACTTGATTAGCGGATTTCTGTCAGCAATGGCATCAATAGTGCCCCGGTACCGGTCATCAGAAAAAAGAATGAACCAGGATGGCGTAATTAGGATAAATGCATCCATAGGACTATGGACAGACAAACCCGTTAAATACAGGACATGATTTGGATTCGCCGTAGCCAGGTAGGTTACGTTGTGCTGTTGGCATAGCCGTGTAATCCTCTTGTGTACTTGTCGAAGATCGATTTTCATTATTCCTCCAAAGGTTTAAATATTTTATGTTTAATGTTTGATTACCGTAACAAACGCCCAAGTGCCTGTCAAATTAAAAAAATTGACACAATTCTGTAATCTGCCATACTGCCAAAGTCACGAATCGCCCTTTAACGAAAAAACGAGAAAGGAAAACGTTGTATGAGCGGCCAACTCACTCAAAAAAAATGCATTGCCTGTGAAGGTGGCATCCCGTCACTCACGGATGAGGGAATAAATAAACTAATGCCCCAAATACCCGGCTGGGAATTAACGACGACTAACCAAGATGGAGCCGAAGTCAAGGCGCTGACCAAAGAATTAATCTTCAAAGATTTCCGCGCCGTTATGACGTTCCTTCGCAAGGTGGAAGAACTGGCCGAAGCAGAAGGACATCATCCTGATTTCTCGGTGCATTACAACCATCTAGTCTTCACTATCTGGACCCACGCCATTAGTGGGTTACATGAAAATGATTTTATAATGGCAGCCAAGATTGATCAACTCAATAATTAGATGCCCATAGAATCAACAGAATATAAAACACCGTGCACGATACGTCGACCGGTGTTTTTTTTGAATATTATAAATTTCTGCCTGAACTACATGCCAAGCGAATTTTAAATTATTATGATTGATGACTAGCGGAACGATTCAAATTCATCAAAAAAGTAAGTACCACGGGCTGGTGGCAGAGGCTCGAGTACACCAAACCGTTCACTAAATAAATCGGCGGTTTTAGTATCAAAATCATCTTCACTCTCAAATAACTCTATAACCGCTCGTAATTCTTCAGGGCTAAGTACTGGCAATTTTTTATCTTGATCTGATCGAGTCGTCGTAGTAGGCGGAATCCTATTATATGAACCATCCGACCAGGCTGAAGTATCACCAGACTCGAATCCGTCAGCAAAAATACCGCCAGCTAAAGGATTAGGTATAGAACTGGTAAAGAAAGTACCCCCACTGACTCCTGTTGGATCATCCGGGCTGGGAAATTCCCCTTCCGGCGTCTGGGTTCCAAACATCTGTACCGAGAATACGCCCGGATGCCCTGGCGCACCTATATATTTCTGAGGAATCAATAGTGCCCAAAAAGAATTATTTGGGTTCCCAAAAAATAATGCTATGTCATCCAGTGGTGCAGTATTTGGTCTGGTGGATCCTGATCCATCGACATTTTCCGGCTCCTATGATGAGAGTGTGCTTACTTTTACCGGTACCGGCGATGGCGTCTTTGGCGATCTGACCATGATCTTTAGCGCCGATGGTACTGTCACTGCCTCGGGGGTTGCTATTCCCGCCACCAATATCGATACGCTCAGTGTCAAGGGAAACGTGAGTAAGACATCATTCGATACCAAATACACACTCCGCGTCGGTGGTGTCATCTTTGCTGAAGGCACACTGAACCTGACGAAGATTTGAGTTCTGACTACCTGGTAATTACCTAGTCTGATTTTTTGATATAAAAAAACAGACGAACTATTTTCGTCTGTTTACTCTGGACCATACACATCTTTGCGCTGGTGCATTCTATCAATGACCTTTTGCCGACGCGGAGAAATAACTATTTCTGTAAAATGAACACGTCG